>NZ_JBLYZG010000010.1:0-132867 GCF_049310245.1 Endozoicomonas sp. ALB115
TGTCTGCAAATAAAAACATACCTGAAATCAGCCGCTGGTGCTTTTTTTTTCAAATTTGTTGATTTCTACCCACAGTTATCCCTGAAGAGCCAAAGTTTTAACCTGAATCAAACAAACGTCCATTAGAAACCGGCAAGTCGAGTTTCAGATTTTAACAAAACTGTCATTTTGAATTCTTAGGATGTGTTCTGTTGACTAATAAAATCAGAAATGGATTGTTATAAATGAATATCAGAAAATTGATCGTGTTTGCTGGCTTGAGTGTCTCCTCTTTTGCGGCATCAATTGCACAGGGTGCAACCGAATTAACCCTGTGGCATGCCATGGGTGGAAGAAATGGTGAAGTGGTTGAAATATTAGTAGACCGCTTTAACCAGAGTCAGGATGAATACAGGCTGACAGCGGTAAACAAAGGCGGTTATGAAGACACGATGACTGCCGGTATTGCAGCTTTCAGAGCGAGAAAAGCGCCACATATCATTCAGGTTTTTGATGCCGGTGCTGCAACTGTTATCAATGCGAAGGGTGCCGTCTATCCAGTGCAGGATCTGCTGGAAGATAATGGCATTGCCTTTGATAGCAACGATTATATCCCCGGTGTTCGACACTTTTATGCAGACTCTGCTGGCAAAATGATCGGAATGCCCTTCAACAGTTCCACACCTCTTCTTTATTTCAACAAAGAAGCCCTTGCCAAAGCCGGTGTAACTCCACCCAAAACCTGGGAAGAGTTTGAGCAGGCAGCGCCCAAACTGAAAGCCGCTGGTTATCTGGCATTGGCTCAGTCTCACAGCCCATGGATCTTTTCCGAGAACTTCCATTCCCGCCATAACCTGCCCATGGCAACTGGCAACAACGGTTACGACAGCACTGATGTAAAAATTCTCTATAACAACGATGCCCTGAAAATGCACTGGGGCAAAGTCAAAGAGTGGATGGATGATGGCTACTATGGCTATTACGGCAGAGCCTGGGGCGATAATCAGGATGCCTTTACCAAAGGTCAGGTGGCAATGTGGCTGGGCTCATCCGGTTCTTTCGGAAACTTGCAAAAGACGGCTGACTTTGAATTTGGCACAACCTATCTGCCTTACTGGAGCAGCCTGATTGAAGAGCCCAAAAGCACCTTTATTGGTGGTGCAGCACTGTTCAGTTTTACCGGGCACAATGCGGATGAATACAAGGGCATTGCTGAATTCTACAAGTTCCTGACACAGGCAGAGACTCAGTTGTTATGGCACAAGGAAACTGGCTATGTGGCCATCACCAACGATGCCTATACACTGGCCAAAGAGAGTGGCTATTACCAGGAAGCACCGGATGCTGAGGTTGGTATGCTGCAGTTGAGCCTTGCTGGTGGCGAGTGGACCAAAGGCTATCGTCTGGGCTACTACGTTCAGATTCGTGAAAGCCTCTACAAGAATTATGAAAAGATTCTCTCCGGACAGACCAGTGTGGACGATGCCTTCAATTCTATTGAGCGTGAATCTAACAAACTGCTGTCCCGCTTTAACGACACTTATAACTAAGTGGTTAATTGTCCATTTATTACCACAGTTACTCAGTGGCTGCGGTGCTTCTTATCACAGGTAACATTTTTCGAGTTATAGCGGGTTATAAATTGTTGTGCAGAAAAATCAGTTTCAACACAGTGCACTGCCGTATTTCTTGATATTGCCCCAGGTACTCATCATCCTGGTGTTTTTTCTCTGGCCATCTGGCCAGGCTATTCAGCAGTCGTTTTATATGGAAGATGCCTTCGGGCTTTCCAGCGAATTTGTCGGGTTGCGAAATTTTACTGATGTCCTGGAAGATCCGGAGTATGTCAGCACGGTGTTGTTTACCCTGTTTTTTTCAGCGCTGGTTACCTTTTTTTCTCTATCACTGGCATTACTACTGGCGGTTCAGGTAAATGAAGTGTTGACCGGTGCCGGGGTTTATAAAACCTTTCTGATGTGGGCCTATGCCATTGCGCCTCCAGCGGCTGGCCTGGTTGGCAGTTTATTGTTCAGCCCTTTGATGGGGGATCTTTACAATGGTATCAACGCACTGGGCTTTGACTTTAACCATACCCGGGATGGAAGTGATGCGATCTTCGTTGTCGTTTTGATTTCTGTATGGAAGCAGTTAAGCATCAACTTTATTTTCTTCTTATCCGGTTTGCAGGGGATACCTGCTTCTGTTCAGGAAGCTGCAAGAATTGATTGCCCGGGTTCTATTAAACGATTCTGGACAGTTACCTTTCCACTTCTGGCTCCAACCACGTTCTTCCTTTTGGTTATCAATACGACTTATGCCTTCTTCGAAACTTTTGGCGTGATCGATCTGACCACCCGTGGCGGACCCGCAGGCTCAACTACGACGTTGGTGTACAAGATTTATCAGGATGGTTTTCTTGGAGCTGATTTGGGCGGTAGCGCCGCGCAGTCGGTTATTCTGATGCTGTTTGTTATTTGCCTGACGATTATCCAGTTCCGTTATGTTGATAAAAAGGTGCATTACTGATGAGTAAACCATGGACTCGCACCGTCATACGTCACGGTATTTTAATAATGGGCACCTTGATTATGGTGTTGCCTTTATGGATTGCGCTCATGTCATCCACCCATACGCCGGAGACATTGTTTAAGGAAGGGCTGCAATTTTTTCCCGGAGGATATGGATGGGAAACGTACAAGGCCATTCTTGGCGGTAATGATGATTTATCAACACCCGCCTGGCGTATGTTGTTGAACAGCCTTGTGCTGGGTCTGGGCTTTGCTATTGGCAAGATCATTATCTCCACCATTGCTGCCTATGCCCTGGTTTATTTTCGGTTTCCCCTGGCAACACCGTTGTTCTGGATGATTTTTGCAACACTGCTGCTACCTCTGGAGGTCAGGATTATTCCTTCCTATGAAGTGGTCGCCCAGCTGGAGCTGCTCAATAGCTATGCCGGATTGATTGTTCCCTTGATCGCATCAGCGACGGGCACTTTTTTCTTCCGGCAGTTCTATCGCTCAGTACCAGGTGAATTAATGGAAGCTGCCCGTATGGATGGTGCCGGGCCGGCACGGTTCTTTATCGATATTCTTCTACCTTTGTCGTCCACCATGCTGGCTGCAATTTTCATCATCATGTTTGTGGTTGGTTGGAACCAGTATCTCTGGCCATTACTGATGACAACAGATACTGACTACTACACGGTCGTCATTGGCATACGACAGATGTTTCAAACCATCAACGAAGGTGGTGACTTACCTCAGTTTAATATCGCCTTTGGCTTAACCATTCTGGCGACAATTCCCCCGGTGCTGGTTGTGGTGATCTTCCAGCGAATGTTTATCAAGGGGTTGGTGGAAACCGAAAAATAACAGGATATCAATATGTCTCGAGTGGTAATAGACGGCCTTGAAAAGACCTATGCCAATGGTGTTGAAGCCGTAAAAAACATCAGCATCGATATTGCTGATGGCGAGCTGGTGGTTGTCGTTGGCCCGTCCGGTTGTGGTAAATCAACGCTTCTGCGAATGATTGCTGGCCTGGAATCCATCACCAGTGGCGACTTGTGGATAAAAGATCAGCGGGTGAATGACAGGGAGCCGGCGTGCAGGGATATTGCCATGGTGTTTCAGAACTATGCGCTCTACCCACATATGACGGTGTTTGACAACATGGCATACGGCCTGAAAAATCGAAAGCTGGCAAAGGCTGAGATTGACAAGCGGGTTAAAGAGGCTGCAAAAACGCTTGAGCTTTCTCAACTGCTGGATCGGAAACCAGGCCAGCTCTCAGGTGGACAACGTCAGCGTGTGGCCATGGGGCGCGCAATTGTGCGTAAGCCTGAGGTCTTTCTCTTTGATGAACCTTTATCCAATCTGGATGCAAGGCTGAGAGGCCAGATGCGACTTGAGATCAAGAAGTTGCAGCGTCGGCTTAAAACAACTGCCATCTATGTGACCCATGATCAGATCGAAGCCATGACGTTAGCCGACCGATTGATTATTATGAACAATGGCATACCCGAACAGATTGGTACACCGGACGAACTCTATAGTAATCCGTCGTCGCTTTTTGTCGCCGGCTTTCTTGGCTCTCCCTCGATTAATTTGTTGAAAGCAACTCAGTTAGCTGACGGAATTGCATTGGGACATAGCAAAATTGCCACACTGTCGGGCAAACTTGATGGTGACTCGGCTATTTTGGGCATCCGTGCTGAGGATTTACAGCTGTGCTCAAAAGAGTATGCGGACCTGGTACTGTCTGTGGAACTTGTTGAGCGGTTAGGCTCTGAGTTACTGGCGGTCGGTGTTGTAAAAGGCTCTAACGAGAGGCTTAGTGTTCGCCTTGATAAATCTGCCCAGATTGATGAAGGGCATGAGTTACCACTGGAAATCAACCGGGATCATTGGCACTGGTTTAATGCTGACACAGGTCTGCGCAATGTGGACTGTTATCGTGAGGCCATTAGCGAAGCAGTGATTTAATGCTATTGATGATGCGGTTTTTTATCCTCTGCAGGGATGATATAAAAACCGCTATTTATAAAGGAGTACGCCATTTACCTGCCTTACAAACGAAGAAAGGTGAAGTTCTGAATATCGGCAGCGGTTGTCTTGAGCCCGCTCTTTCTGTTAGCTGTCACTACCAGTAATGTCCAAAAAGCAGGGTAACTTCATCACTTTCGTCATGTTCATAGGAAAACCTTAACTCCCGGTTTTTGCTGATCTGATATCGGGTATCAAAGCGGAAGCTGTTGAGGTCTGATCCGGAGCCATCAATTTGCTTCTTAAGCTGGTATTCAAAAAGCGCATTTATCCGTTCAGAGATGTTGGCCACGGCATTGACAGTGATGCGGCCTTCCAGATTTCCGGCCCCTTGTTTGTTGTCTCTAACGGAGGCACCAACAAATCCGGAGAGAGCCAGGTGATCGGTAGCCATTGCCGTGTATCCCCTGTCGCCCTCTAGCTGAAGTGTCAGGCAGGTTGCTGAACAGTCGGGTCGGGCAGGCTGTAAACCCGCTTTTAGTCTCCACGAATCATACCCATCACCGGGAAGCCCGGTCGCTTCTGTTGCGAGGCTCTGAATACTGACAAAGTCCACACCATCCACAATGACTTTGTCGTCAAACATGGACAGTTCAACCTGGCCCATAATCAGCTCACCAAACTCAGCATGTTCTGCCCCTCCATCCAGACTGTCATAATAGGCAGGACGAATATTCACCGTCATACCACCGCCAAGCTCGTCATCGTAACGCAGCCCAAGTTGAATAAGGCCTGGGTCGCGCCCTTCATCGGGCGAGACAGGCTTTTCATAGGTGGGATTACTGCCACCGGGAGGAAGAGTGTAGCGGTGTGCCAATACATTGTGATAGGCCAGCTCAATGGCGTGTTTATCGTCCTCTGAAGCGGTCTGGCCAAGGAACTGATAATAATCAAGCAGGGTATCCAGTATTGAAAACCTGTCGTCCATGCGTTCTGACTTGAAAATATCCGTATCGAGTATGTGCGGGTTGGCAATAGCTTCTGCAACCATGCTTTTATGTCGGTCCTGAAGCGTGCGAAAACGATTATAGAGACGGAACTGCCTTGATGGCTGAAAAGTAATCGCTTTTACCAGGGGGTTGCCGTTTAATGTAGCGTTGTCCAGTTCCAGAATTTGAGATTGCGGTATCACCCAAAAATCATTATCGGGGTTGGCTTTCACTCCATCGATAATCTCAAGCAATTCCCCAAGACGAAATGAGCAATTTTTATTCAGGAAAAAGTATTGGTATTCCTTACCCATGACTTCCCATGTATGGGCGAGGACAAAATCGACCTGTTCAGGTGTTAAATCCAGTTCATACTCCCAGAGGTCACGCAGTTCCAGCTCCCCGTAATTCTGATTATGAAAATAGTATTCAGCATGGCTGAAGCCTCCTTTATATCCGCCAAACAAACCCTTGAAAATGTAACTGACCGGGTTTTCACCATCTTCTACAATGGCTCCAAAATTGACACTGGTATCCAATAGCTGAGTCCGGTCTTTGTCTTTTGAGTTCAGCTTCAGCAGGGTGTGGCCATAATAAGATGCCGGGTTACCCAGGTACCCCGAGGCAAAAATAATGCTTAATGATTTTGCATCACCGTACTCGGACCATTCAGAAAATTCAGGGCAGTGAACAGGCGTCAATGACTCATCTGTTAAACCAAGTTCCGACTTGAGCCACTGATACCTTGCAGGAAAACGACATTGTGCGTGAGAGTCAGGGTCACTGCCCACTGGCTGTGAGAATGCCTGTAGTGTTGCCAGTAGTTCAGCTTCCGGTTTGGTTCGACCATCGGGAGCCAGAAAGAATTCTTTGGTCTGAATTGCACTTTCAACTTCTGCACCCAATAAGCCGGATGGCTCATAGACCAGCAATTTTTTCCATGTATCGGTTTTTGATAGCTTTTGGATGGTAGCAAGATGGATATAAGGATTAACAGAGGAGGTGTCAGGCACAACAGCAAAAGAAGACAGCGATAAAAGCAACAGACAAAGAGAGAAGATAGGTTTAGTCACTGCTTACAGGTCTTATGGTTTGGCTGAGATATGGACTGGCGCTGTCTGCAGACAACGCCAAACATCAGTTCAGGCGGAGCAGCTATCCGCTACACTGGCAACACCTGCATCCATCGCCTGATAATATTGAGTGGCTTTTTCCACATCAGAAAGGGTTGAATAGCTGGCAGCTGTCACGTTACCCACCATGTCTTTGCGGATAGACTGAACAATCGTCGGGTGAGCCGATGCCTGACACCCCCGCACAGTCAACATTGCGGTCAAATGCTCACCTTGCCCAAGTGCGGTTTCTTCGGCCAGATTGTCGTAATTATCAATAATGAATTGTGCCGTTTTTACTTTGCTGCCATTACATGTTTCAGGGCTCATGGTTGCAGAAGTAACAGCCGTTGATCCAATATCCCAGATGACATTTGAGGTTACCGCAGCCCACACAGGACCTTCGGAAAACAGAGCGGCTCCAATACCACAGTCTGAATATGGGTTAGGACCGGATCCAACCGGCTTGTCGGCAGCGCTTACAGATGTGGCTACGCACAGGAGTGCAGAGGCAATGACTGGAAATTTTAACATTGATAAGCTTCCCTGATGATCATTCTGATTTGAGTCAAACTCTCGCATACGCTGTCCGTATGGCATATACAAGAGCTTAGTATGTAACAATACTTATCAGATCATAGAAATACAATGCAATCTTTCAGGTATTTGGTGGTTTAAATAAATTTAACGACAGAATTCGCCAACCTGAATATCATCGCAAACCTAACAATGAAACCATCAGGGTAGTGAAAGTTTAATGCCTATCTCAAGTACAAGTGCTGATACCGCACTGTCTATTCTGGCTGTTATTTTCTTTGTTATCATGTTAACCGGGTTTGCCATTAATACTGGCAGTCAATATTTACACAACAACTGTTAGATAACTATTGAGAAGGCGACTACTCTGTTGACATTATCTGCGTTTGGCTGCTTTCTAGCATTGAAAATTCACCACTCTCCGAGGGTTATCGGTTGTTTAAGCTGTTTTTGTCCAGCGTGCTGCTATTTTTTGGCATCTTGCCACTAGCCTATATCAGAAAGAACCTCATTATTGAAAACGAGTTGTATGGCCTGTTTTTTGGTAATTATGTCTATCTTGCACACTACTTGCTGCTTACTGTACTGATACTGCTGATCGTTCATTATCTGATAAAGCCTGTGCCGGTCTATCTTCGAAAATGGATTATTGCCGCTTCGCTATGCACAGTGACTGTCATTGGTTATATCAGCTATCGTTATACCGATGTCGTTCATACCCAAATCACTGTTAACAAAATCGCTGATAGAGAACAGCTGCGTATCGCCTTTATAAGCGACCTCCATCTTATGCCAACGTCCAACAAACAGCTGTTTGTGGATATGGTAGCGAAGGTTAACGCTGAAAATCCCGACATCATTATGTTTGGTGGCGATATTTTTCAGGACAGCCATACCAACGTTAATGAGGGATACAAAAAAGTTTTTGCTGAATTAACAGCAAAACATGGTGTCTATTCGATTCTTGGTAATCATGAATACTACGGTAACGATGTGGATGGTAATGTTGCCTTTATCAAGAATTCAGGAATTGAGATTCTGCACGATGAGGTACTCACTATTGATGGCATTCGCTTAATTGGCCGCGATGACATCGGTAATAAGTTTGCCGTTACCAATCGGATGAGTCTGAAAGAAATTTATGAGCGCGACAATGTTCAAGCCAGTGATCCGATCATTGTCTTTGACCATAATCCCGTCTCTATACCAGAAAGTATTGAGAACAAGGCCGATCTACAGGTTTCCGGTCACACTCATGCTGGCCAGTTTTTCCCTTATAATCTGATCTTGCGTCGAATGTACCCGAACGTCGTTGGCCATAAAGTTATCGACGGGCTGCACACTATCGTCACCGCTGGTGTTGGCGTGGGTTGGTGGAAAATCGTTGGGCCATGGCAAATGCCCTACCGATTTGGCACCAGAGGCCAAATTAATATTATTGATGTGAGCTTCGCAGCACTCTAAACAAGGCAGTTGAAATAAAAAGCAACGAGCGCAACAAGCCCTGCCAGACTTGTCCTGTGCAGGTCTTTTGGTCGCAATAATACAGTCATTTGCCCGTTTCCAGGGTGGTGTATTGTATTTAGGACTGGCATAAAGGCAGCTTGAGCCTTGAATCATAACAACGAATGTTGCGCTCGTTGCGGTTTTAATCAAGAGTGAATAACCTGGGGGCTTGTTGCAGTTAACAAAAACCTATCTTAGTTACTTGAACCTATTCACAATGAGTAAGTTCTGTTGTGAATGATCGATACTCCATCTCTCAGGCCGCTGACCATTTAGGGGTATCCCCTTCTCGCTGGGAGGCTTGTGGAAAACTCGTGCCTGAGCCTACTGTCGGCGGTCAACGACCTTACAGCGCCAGTCTGTTAATGACGAAACAGTCTCCACAGGCACAGCGCAAAACGGTGGGTTTCCAGTCATACCAGAAAGAAAAAGACCTGTAGTGGCAGCAGGAAGTGCTTTCGTTCTATTGCGCCTCTAAAGGCTGGCAGTACGAGATCATCAGTGATCTTGGCAGTCACAAAAACCAGCAGCTGATGGAGAAATTGAGCAAATTTGTAGAGGAAACCGGGTAGCCATGAGCGAAATAGACTCGTTTCTGACTGACAGCCTGTCACTGACCTTCCAGACCCGCCTGAACGTCTCCGCTGCCCAGAAGCCGCCCTGTCCGCTATCGCCGGGCTGATGTCGTCCATCGAACGTGGGTTATATGCACAGTGCCGTAAGGGACAATCATTGGCTTCCCTGAAAAACAAGACCATTGCCCGCTACCGGATTCCTGCCCGGTACTTTAATGCAGCGAAATCCAGCATTGAGGGTAAGATTCGCTCAGTCATATCCAACCTGGCAAACACTGAAGACAGTTACCAGCGTCGCATCTGGTCAAAGCATCGGCACATAGAGAAACAGACAAAGACACTGAACAAAGAAGAAAATCCTCAAAAGCGCGCTCAACTGCGCTTTGGCCAGCACCAGTCTAAACGACGTCTGTCAACCTTAAAGGCTCGCCTGCTTCGTATACGGCAGAGGTTGGAAAGCAATGACCCGGCTATCTGCTTTGGCTCCAAAGTCCTGTTTAAAAAACAGTTCCACCTGGAGAAAAACGGCTATTTTGGCCATAGCGAGTGGCAACAGGACTGGCAGGAAGCTTGGCTTAAAATCGGGCTTTGGCGTAGCCGCTCACCGCT
Organism: Endozoicomonas sp. ALB115; assembly: GCF_049310245.1. Classification (NCBI taxonomy): domain Bacteria; kingdom Pseudomonadati; phylum Pseudomonadota; class Gammaproteobacteria; order Oceanospirillales; family Endozoicomonadaceae; genus Endozoicomonas; species Endozoicomonas sp. ALB115. The sequence continues at coordinate 9,795 of NZ_JBLYZG010000010.1, forward strand.
CAAGAATCTTAAAGACTCTATAGGAACGGAATCTCATAGCAATTCTCCAGCAACCTATGAAGTAAGTCCCTTGTTGATATGCCTTGGGCGGATTACTACTTCACATCAGGGCTGTAGAGCTAATTAAGGAGCTGTCCTGAAATAATTTCCACATTTCTGGGTTTCAAAACTACGTTCGTCCTGAGTGCTGAGCTTGTCGAAGTATCGAAGGGCGTGAACTCCGGCCTCATGTATTGTGCCAATCACCCTTCGATACTTCGACAAGCTCAGCACTCAGGATGAACGGAGATCGAGTTCAAAATGTGGAAATTATTTCGGGACAATTCCTAAGATTGTTACCTGGCCACTTCAGATGTCAGCCACACCTTCTTGTGGTAGTCGTTGGTGGCCTGCTATCAACGCCTTCATTTCGCGGATAACAAAACGCGGCATCCAGTCGCATAGCGCCTCAAAATCAAATCGCTCGTTGTTTGCATTGCCCTCGGGCGTCATTAAACGATTGAGGATCAGCGCATGGTAAAGCGATTCATCCAACTGTAGAGATATGCCGTAATCATCAAGTAACTTGCAATGCAGTTGGTGGGCGATTTTCAAACCGGCCACATCCAAGTCACCAAAATAGAGCAATTGCGTCACTTGCTCCGACTCAAGCAGCTGAGATACACGCTCCGCCTGACCTGATACCTTGTTACCGGCACCATAAACAACCAGGGACCATCGTGTTTTGTCACGATTAATTTGGCACAGCCTGTAATACACGTCAGAGTTCTCAACGATCACAGCCGGAAGGTCGGGACGGCCTGATGTTTCATACGGCAGCGGCGGCGCACGACGGATAGCACCCATGTCAGCCAGTGTCAGCAGGACATGCTTCCAGCCATTGGCAGGCATGGAGTCCAACGTTTTTTCATCGCTAAAGATCAATAGCGAGCGCTCACGGTGCCCAAGCGTACCCGGGAATAGTGGCTTATCCCGTTCAGTTTGGCGAAACAGGTATGCATTCAGCCGCTGCAGACGCTCCTTTACCTGCACTGTTACTGGGCCGGTAATTCGTCCTGCCAGCCAGGGATGCCACGCGATCTCTTGCGCTGTCTTTACGGGGGCGCTGATACCGTTGTACACAAATGCACTGGGCAGACGTAGGCCCCGCCAATAGGGTTGCCACTTAGCTTCGTTTTTGGGCTGAGCTCGCCAATCACCCGCAATCAGCTCTTTAATCGCCTGACGCAGCAAATCAGGGATGTCATGGCTTCGTGATTCCTGCTGATGGGTACGTAGCACCTCTTCTAGTACTGCCTGGGCTTTCACAGTGCGGGCGCTTTTGCCAGCCATACGGCGGTGTTTATGGGCGGTCGACTCCAACCGGGAGAGCCACGTCGTTACAACATTCATCATAGCCCCCTACAAGACCGGCTCAGGCTGAGGTTTAGCGGCCAACGAGGCAGCCCATAAAGCTTGGCGGCTATTGTCAATAGTAACCAGATCCCGCCTTTTCAGCTTCTGTGTCTTATTCAGAAAAAGATGGTTATCAAACATCGACTGGGCGTTTTCATCAGAAATGCCAGTCAGATAAATGAGCTGAATGTTGTAGGCCCGGGCCATCTGAGTTTGAATGCGCAACAGGTCATCGGCATTCGACTTGCCAAGCGGGTTATCCGCCAGCAAGAAGCCTGCGCCTGAAATTCCAGTGTCATACTCACGTACTTTGCCTACCGTCACAAAGAGCAGGAAGGCCGAGGTGAGGAGCTGGCCTCCTGAGCCTTCAAGCTGAGTGATATGAGTCCACTTCGGGCGGCTAGCGTTGGTCTTCAACATGCGCACATCCAGATCCCCTTCGCTCAATACCGACTGAACCAGGTCAGCTGTAAGTACGTCTCGGTTGGGGGAGCGGGGTACTTGCCCCTTGGCGATCCAGTGCTGCAGGCGGGCGCTAGCAAAACTTTCGAGGTCTGCAGGAAGATCATTCAGCCGGTCCGTCATCTTCAGAATAGCGCGGCCAGGCAACACAGGGCAGTTGTCCGGTATTCTAACCGACTTGGCGCGCTTCAGAAGCTTGATGGCTCGATCCAGATGAGAAGTCAGTTGCTTAACGGTCAGCTTAATCGAGCGCTGGAACTGCTCCAGACTGTCCTTCACCGCCTCATACACCTCTGCTATCCCAGTGTCTACACGCTCCAAATCGCCCAGCACCTCTCGCCAGGTGGCGATGGACTCCAACCGGTGCAGGTATTCCTGACTGGCCCGATCATCTGGGTTCTTGGCGGATTCTTCCATAATCCGATTGCGATAGTGCCCCCAAACGATGCCTACTTGCGTTTCTTGCACCTTCAGCGTCTTTTCCAACTGCGCATACCTTTGGCTCTCAGTGCGCAGTGCATCCACATACTCGGCTATATCCAGAATCTTGACGGGCAGACCTGCCGCAGGTGTCGGTGTGTAAGACTGAATCATCGCCTGAGCGTTATCGGCCTTGTGAAGTTGCTCTTTCACAGCCTCTATATCTTTGGAAAGGAGCTTCTGCCGTTCCGCCAGGTGATTAATTCGCTCCTTCGCTTCCCTTAGGGCTGCATTGGTATCAGAAAGGGTTGTTTTTATCGTCTCAACCTCAGTGGGCTTTTCCGTCCACACAAAACCCTCGACTAATGCCTCGCGAGTCTCTTCACATTTCTGTCTAATATTTTGCAGAGTTGCCTGCGCCGTGATTTGTCGCTTCGAGCACTCTTGCTGTTGCCTCTCAAACTGTGTGATCCGGTCATTGATCAGCGCGAGAGCACTGCTGGCCGCAGCTTGAACATCACCCAAGTGCGTGCGGTAGGCGGAGTGAGTGGATAATTGATCATGCGCATCGTTCTGTGCCTGCTCGGCTTTTTCCCGCTGGTGCTTAAGTTCCGTGACCTTATCACCTTGGGCCGCCTCAAGTAGCTGCTTCTGTGCCTGAACGGCAGCGTCATGTGCATCTTGCGGGTTCCGATCAGCTCCACCTTCGGTTGCCAGCACTCCTGAATAAAGGGCTTGGTTACTCAGGCTGGCCCACTGGTCAATCTGAAAGCTGAGCCGGGTTGCCTCGGATCGGTCCCTTTCTGCTGCCTGTTCGGTCTGCTTTAACTCGTCACTTTGGGTCTCAAGGGTATCCTCGCACCGCTGTTTCTGCTCATTCAACTTCGCTAGTTTTTCTATTGCTGTGTTGCGCGCAGCCCATTCCGTTACCACAAAATCATCCAGAGTGTCATGGAATTTTTGGGCCTGCTGGTGCTGTTGTTGAGCACTTTCAAAGAGTGCTTGAGCTTGACCTTTTGCATCACGCAGCTTCTGCTCATGCTGTTTCGCCTGCTCCAATTTTTCTACCATCTCCGCCAGTGCGGAGCGAGCCTGATCTAGCTGATTGACCAGGTTCGACCAGTGCTTCCCGTATTGATCATTGTGCAAGCGCCAGTCACCCTTGAATGCCTCCAGCATCATCAGGTCACGCTCTGCCTCCTCCACAAGAGTCTCTTGCGAAACGACAGCTTGTTCCAGCTCCTGAAGCCTTGCCTCGTAAGCCGCCTGGCTATAGCCGTATTTATCGGGATTAGAAAGTACCGCCTGTACTGAGTCGGGTGACCCGCCCAGGAGATCCTTCGCCTCATCGAGTCGATGAATGGCAATCGGCACTCCTTTCCATGGCAGCGTGTCGCTTAGTTCGCTGACCTGTGCGAACGTTGCGTCATCCAGCGCAACCAGACTCAGATAGCGGCCCGGATTTTGGTCGATCACCCCCGCAATACGTTCCGCATCGTCATTGAAGGCGGAGGCGAGGTATCGAGGGAAGGCCCACAGCTTTTCACGCGCAATGCCCGCCGCGTAAAACCCCTCAAGCGCCTTCTTGATCTGCTTGGTGACCATTTCATGGCCCGTCTGCTTTAGCTCATCCCGCTCGTGCTGGGCGGCCAGCAGGCGCTGCCTAGAGACCTGCAGCGTTTGAGTATCGGTTTCCAGTACCTCATCGATCCGCAATCCGCACTGCGCGCTGTGCCAGTTGGCATCTTCAAGATCAAGGGCACGCTGAGTCAGCGTGGGAAGCGTATGGTAGTTACTAGTCAGCGCCTGTGCGCTGTCCACCCCCTCCTGATGCTTTTGCTCGACCTGGGTGAGTGTGTTCTGGGCTTGACTGCGTGCAACTTCGGCTTGACTGACCACAGAATAATGCGCCTCAAGGACCTGCTCAGCCTTGTCTGCATCGATTTTGGTTTGCGCCTTATGTTCTGCGGCATCTTGTAAGAGCGATGCCAATCGGTGCTGCGCTGACGCTGGGGTTTCATCCCCCTGAATCAGGCCATCCTCGCGCAGCGAATCCCGCCGCAATTCGCCTTTACGCCGGTCCTTTCTGCACTGCTTACTCTCAGCATTCAGACCACCTAGCTTGGCCCTCAAATCGCCAATGGACTCTCCAAGAGTCTGAATTTGCGTTTCAAGCGCTGCCAGCTGTCCCGTGACTTCAGACTTCTTCTTTTGGTGACCACTTATCGCTCGCCGCAGTACACCTAATGCCTCGCCAGCCGCGCGGTCGAAGATAACCTGCAGTGGTTTTTCCGTCTCGCTTTGGAACACCTGAAGGTCATTAACCGATTGGCGGTAGCGATCTTTCGCCGTTGCATAGGTTTTGTAATCGATAGCAGCATGCGCAATCTCTAAGTGACACTGATGAGAGTCCGCTTCATCATTGAGTTTGTCGACATTACGCTGTTGTTCGTTCAATTGATGTTGAGCAAGATCATGTTCGAGAAGCACCTTGCGTTTTCTATGCAGAACACGGTCAGATGTCGCTTGATCAGCCTCTTCCTGCAGCCTTTCAGACTGTTCCTTCAGACGGGTGTGCTCTGCCTGTGTACTCTCAGCAAAGGCTGTGAGGTCTCGCATAGCCTCGCGAAATCCTTCAGCCATTTCCTGCTGCTGCGCTTCTGCAGCCTCGAGTTTATGAGCCGGTTCAAGGAACTTCCGCCAGTTAGACAACACATCTCCCAGGAAGGATTCGTTACGTCGAATCGCTTCCAGCTCCCCCTGACGATGGACCTCGTGCGTCACCAACTCGCGTAGCTGTTCAGTTGTGTCCTTGGACATACTGCACGCAAAGAAGGCACCGAGAAAATCCTGTTCGGTCTTATAGTCGATGAATTTAGTTAACCCGCCCTCTTCAGAGTTGAAGGTCACCATGGTCTTGATAAGATCAACGTTGATCTGTTGCTCCACTAGAAACTCGCGCCACTCTTTATTTACCCGAGTCTTGCGCCAGTGCATACCACCGTCACCACCTGCCTTCTGATTAAGCCAACTCTCAAAACTGTGCAAGGTGTTAGCGTAGGGGCGCAACTCACGACTACGCTCGGCGCGTGAGTATGAGGGCACCTCATCAAACGGTGCATCCAGCAGGCTGTCGGGAGCGTCGCAGATAAAGAATAATCGTTCCACCTCATTCCCATTGCGCTGATGAGCGTGCCCCAGCAGCAAGGTTTGGCCGTCCTCATTCACCATCTCCACCAGGATGACGGACAGCTCCCGATAGAAGTAATTTTTATAGTGGTATTGGCTCTTGCGGCGGTTGGCCAGGTATTGAGTGAAGTCGTTGACAGATGGCTCAAAGACAGATAGTAGCAAGGCGATGTAGGTAGACTTTCCACCCCCGTTCACCAGTTGCTGATAGGTACTGACCACTGCCTTTGTATTCTTGGCAGGGGCTCTGCGCACTGCATCATCCGGCAGTTCGGAAGCTTGGGCGAGGCCGATGTAATTCAGATTGAGGTCCTTGTAGAAAGCCTCTTCGTGACCAGCGCCATCCATATAGACCCGTTTGATCAGCCACATGATCAAACCTCCAATTTGTGTTGTGTTTCTGCGGTTTCGATAGAGGCAGGCTGTCCTCCGTCCTCTGCGGATTGAGGATGATCGACTGATGTCGTCGCCTCAGCATTGCCTGGGGCAGATGGCTGCTCCTCTGTTGCAGGATCGATATCCATCACGAAGCGCACTGTCTCTTCAATGCCTGTATGGCGCAGATAGTGTTTGAGCTTCTGGGTCGGATACCAGTCAGATTCTCCCGACAGGCTGCTGTCCTCAGCCAGAAAGCCTTCCTCCTGCAGCAACTGTATCCAGCGCATTGCCATCTCAGTTTGCGAGCGAATACTGGAGACGCGCGCCACCTTTTCGTCGTAGATACGGGGGATGCGCTCTTCCTGCACAAACCGGGCAGCAAGGAGCAGGCCATCCACCGCCCCATCTACCTCGGCCTTGCGCTGCGCAATAACCTGATCGGCTACATCGTTGAGCTTGGCCACCACCGAGGCTGCACTGGTGCCTCTGACTTGACCAGACTCAACCCGAACCGAATCAGGGTTAGGAAACATGTCCGCAAGCAACGCGATAAGCGTCAGGCCTGCAAAGAGGCGCTGCTCCTTGCGCTCTTTGCCCATCTGCTCAGTGGTCACATCGTGTAGCAGGCGCTTATTAAGCCAACCCAGGGTGGGGGCATACGGACCACGACCATTGGCGGTCAACAACACCCCATAGCTCTCGTGCATACCGAGATAGTTCAACTTCATGCCAGCCGCGATGCCACGAATAATTTCCATAAACAGGACATCACCATGGAGTTCCAGAGCCCGCTGAATCGCATCATCAGCCATTTTGTATCCCAATGAGCTCATGATCGCTTGCGTGGCGATCTCGGCGTAGCGTTTAGCGTGTTGATCTGCGTCGTACATAACTACTCCTCGAGGGTCGGTACAGGGGCTGCTGTCAGCAAGATGATGTTGTCGGCTCGCCAAAGAGCTGATTCGATAGGGGTGTCGTCCACATCTACTTCAATGGAGGAATCGTTGTTGGTCGCCAAGCTGCCGATATGAAGCAAACAGACCTGCTGCTCCTGTTCGGATAACTCACCCTCCTCGTAGGCATCAAATACGTCTGCAAAACTGACTTGGCCCTGCGCTTTCAGACGGCTGGACACCCAGCTACTGCAATGACGGATCACCGAATCGGGAATGCCTTGCAGACTGGTTTCTATCGCCTCGGGTTGTTCGGTGGGGTCCTGGATCTCGTGTGGCAACACCTGATCGAACTGATCGATGTAGAGGTTCAGCACCAATTCCAGATCAAGCAGGGTGTGGCAATCATCATATTGGCAGCGCGGGGCCAGCAGGCATGCAACTAAGTCGTCCATGCTTTGTTCAGCTGCCGTTGGAGTGTGGGCCAGCAGAGGCTTAAGTGCGGCTTTTTCAAGTGTCTCCCGGAACAGGGTATTATCCCTCGGAATGATCAGCTTTAGACGGGCCTGCTCAAAGTCCTTGTTCACATCATGCAGGCAGTCCTGATAGCTCAGCGTGAAAGTGCTGACGTCGGCGAAGATTTCCTGCGCCTTGCGCAGCTTATTGAGCTTATCGGGGTGCAGTTCTGAGCGGCCATCGGCAAGCATTTCTGTGATGGTGGCGAGTGTGCTCTGGATATGCCCAAGCACCTCCTCGGTCTTATCGAAGGAGTCGCTGAGAATTGGCCGGATGTCCTGTGCGTAGGATGCACTTAAATCACCTGCCTGGGCGGCGCGCACTTTCATTCGCATACCAATCAGGTATTGCTCAAGTTGCCGCTGGGTCGACTGGATCTGGTGCACCGCTTTGTCGATCTCGCCACGACGGATAGTCTTGAGGGTGCGCCAAGCCAGTATGGCGGCACGTTCGATTGGCGTTTCATCAAGACGAAGGGTATAAAACATCATCCCCTCATCGGTCAGTGACCAGAGGATATCGTCTGAGCCGACAACCTGGTCATGACGCACCAGTCGAACCACCTGCTCGTCAGAATGTGCACGTTCGGTAAAGTCATAGAACCGCAGACGGAAAGGATCCTTGATCGCGGCGAAAATCTTGCCGGCTACCTGCACATAGCTAGCATCATTGTGTCCAGGATACGCCTCTCGCATGTGTTCCACTAGGCACAGTTCCGCCTCTCTACGGGTCATACCCGGCTGTCGCTCACGGTCGGTGTAGTACAGCATGGCGTCAAATAGGTACATGATGGCCGCAAGGACATCAAAGTCGATTCCGTCGAACGGCTTGCGTTGTAGGGCGCTGTAAATTGAATCGAGCGTTCGTACAACGAGCAACGCATGAGACTGAATGGTCAGTTCTCGACGCGCCATCGGTTCGTTGCGAGCTTGCTCCAGAAACTCTAGCGACATAGCATTCTCCGACTGAGAAGACGCCACTATAGCACCACGCAGTAACTCAAACAAAGATACTTTGCATAATATGATCTACATGCAATATTATTTGTCCTGAAATAAGTCAAGCCATATACTGGTTCCGAGTATCGGTTAGATCTCGAATTACACTCCGTCCACCAACGCCGAACAAAAACTGGTATGCATTACTCAACGTTTCTCGGTCAGCACAAAACATCGCTCAGTCATGCGCAGTGGCTGCGCTTACGTTATATCGAGCGTCAGTTGCTTTGGGAGCGCAAGGTCACATCGCGCATGATTGCAGATGAGTTTGGCGTCTCTGCGCAGCAGGCCCGGACTGACGTACGAACCTATTTGGAGCTGGCACCTGGTAACGTGGTTGACCAAAGCGGTAGCCGCAAGGGGTATTTTCCCAGCGCCACATTTTCGCCTGTATTGCTGGGGGAGAATGACCTGGTATGGCGCGCGACGGCAGAGTTTCAACCGCCGCAAGCGGCTCATGTGCAGGAAATCCCGATTATTCATCGCGCGGTACCCAGCCGCACTTTGTCGGTTTTCCTGTCTGCGATCGAGCAGCAGGGTCAGGTGCACGCGACCTATGCGTCCATGGAGAATCCGGAAGGTACGCCTCGAAGGCTGACCCCCGCAGTCATTATCACCGTCAACGGACGACAACATGTACGCGCTTATGATTGGGGCAGTTCGGCGTACAAAGACTTTGTTCTGGCACGATTCATAGGCGTCCCGGAAATAATTACTCCTGCCGAAGCTCCGCTAATTGAAGACAAGGCATGGGATATTGCGATCCCTGTGCGCTTTATTGCCAATCCTGCGCTGAGCAAGGCGCAGCAGAGGGTGATTGAGCAGGACTACCTGCTTGAGCCCCGCGAATTCAGCATTCGCGCGCCGATGATTTTTTATTTATGCCCCGAGAACAACCTACCCAAAACCGATGGCGAGTATGCGGAGGCTACTGATCCTAATGGCCACGGACCCTCCGTTTATCCGGTTCTTGCTGTTCACGCTCAAACGGGTGAACCCATTCACAAGTATCGTTGTGCGGGTGAGCATTAGAGTGTACTTCCCACGGTTTGGTAAACACTTCTGGGTACGCTCTGAGCTTAGGAACTCAGGCCATGAACAACCGTGATAAGATTCAAACTGGTAGTAAACTGATCGGTTACAGCCTCAATGTTTATCTGGAATTTTTCAGCAGTTTTTCTACTGCCCTTTTGCGTTTGTACAAAAATGAATAACGTCGATCTACCATCATGAATGTCATCGTTAAGCGTGGCAAAGTATGACAACCTGAATTCCAATAAAAATCAAAGAGTTAATGAAAATTATCAGTTTTAAAGTTTGGCAAAAATAACCTTTAAGTGTGGCAAAAAATTTACTTTTTATTGGTAAGTTTGGCAAAAAATTAATATCGAAAACAACTCATTGTTTTTAATAAAAATTATTTTTGAGAACCTGAAATAAACAATCAATGAACAGGCAACTCTCCTGGCAGACAAAATCCACTCTGCCTGTGCCTCAAATCATATCCTTGCTTACGCTCACAATCTCAGCCCTGCGATTTAAACTACGATCCAGAGGTGGAATTTCAGCCTCAGGAATACACCGGCCAATCTCATCACGGGCATAACTCAAACCATAGGCAACTGAAAACCGATGATAATCATGATCTCTCAACCCTTTTGCCTCAAACCCTTTCGGCATATTCATCCGTAATGGCTTTAGCCTCAACGAAGAGCAGCTTTTGCCCGCATTTACCAGATCAATGAATTGCTCGTATAGCTCCATATTGCTACCACCACCGCAAAGGAAGAACGGCAGCTCTGTCCACTCTGGAGAGTCCGGATTCGATTCTCTACCATGACAAATAGTATCGTCATAAAGTTGAGTTCTATACGCCTCATAAAATTCATCATCTGGTGAGCGTTTGCCACTTACATACAGTCCTTTAATGTAAGATTTCCACGAAGCAGGAATCGCATCCACTCTATCCGTGGGAGCGTAGATTTCATCCAGATAGGGCAAAAGCTTGTCTGCATTTTTCCGTGAGCCAATGAGTGATTTCAACCAATCAACTCTTTTTCTATGCAGGTTCATAACCCCAAAAGGACAAACAGATGAACTCAAGAAGGCAAACTGATGCTCTTCAGGTTTTGTCACCGTAAAAACGGATGCATCGACGGTACCCGCACCTATATCAACCAGCATCATCATATTATGGTGAGCATCCCAACTTTCTGAGCGAATGTAACCAGCTACTTGAGCAGCGATTTCCGGGACCACATGCACCATATCAGACATGATCGGCGTATCAGACGGTTCACTCCCTTCTTCGAGACTTTTTTGTTCATTTTTTGCCCATGACAAATATCTCTGGACCAGCTCAGGAGTAATCTCACTGCTTTCATCTGCAGATAGGTTTGCCGCCGCCAACCCTACCTTATGGAAAAGGCTGACCATATTTTTATCGTCATAAGATTTCGCTGGAAGCCCAAGGTTGATACCCCAGATAATATAATCGGACTGATACAAGCTTTTATAATTTTCAAAGAGCCAGGATCTAATATAACGAAGCACTAATGAAATAAATGCCGTCGCCTTTTCCTGAGAAGAATCATCCGAAGATAGCATTAAGGCCAATTTCAGATCCCGATGAGCCTGCTCTCCTTTGTGTAAAGAGTAAATATTATCAGTTTCATACAGTCGAGTGGGTAACAGAAATTTATTAGTAGAATTGTTATTTCCAAATGGCACCAAAAATGTATTTCCAGACAAGTCTCGGACTACCGCCTTTATGCTTGATGTTCCAAAGTCCAAGCCAATAGTAATTTCATTATCATTTTCTCCATCAGCATTAATTTGCGTTGTAATACCATTAGACTGTAGGGGTTGTAGTACAAACTCTGACCGACTACTGTTAGATGAAAACTCTTCAGCTCGATTTAAAGCTTTTGGCAGACGGACTTTAACCTGTTGGGTGGCTTCAGCAGCCCTCGTATGTATTTGAGTGAAAGATGAACAATGCTTTGCTCTATTTGCAACATCTCTCTTTTCACAAGCTTTATGGTATCGCTCCAAGGCTGATGTCAGTGTTGATTTTACACGATTTTTTATAGCCAGCTTGCTCAGCCCTTTAACATCTATGTCAAGCAAATGAGCTGCGCGTGACCAGGGGATAGCAGATACTTCTCCCCTTCGGATAACGTGTTTTATCAGTTCTAACTTTTCCCTTTCCTTATTATTTGACCTTATCCAGTCCATGCTACTTCCCCATAAGCTATAAAACGTCTATCACCCCTGAGCACACATGATGAGACTCTAGAGCTAAATTTCTCTTTTTCTCTAGTTGGCTTAACCGGGTATCTCGCTGTTCCTCAAGCTTCCGGATCCGACCGAGGTTGGCAGGAATCATCTGCTGCTTTTCCGAGTCCCGATATTTGTCTATGACTTGCTGAATTGTTGCTATTTGTTTGGCGATATGACTTTTTAACGTTGAGATTTGTAAGTCAATACGATCATCATTTTCACTGGTGATTTGTAACCGATATTGGGCTTCTGCATCTTCCAATGCTCCAAGACAAAGTCCGTAGCACTCTTCAGCCACATCATTCGGAATTTCATTATTTGCACCATGCCACTCACTCCCTTCCGATGCAGTAAGTGCAACCAAAGCTTCCGCTTCTTCAGGGCTCATTATTTGAGCACCAACGGCCAATGGCATTGCTCTAAAGACAAGCTTCTCAATATCTCGCTCCCCGCTGACTGACCATCGTTGAACGACAAACTGATACTGTCCCTTTTGGACTGAAGGGATTTTTGAAGACGCGATCTGCAGGGCTACCAAGGGAAAATAATGCGTTTTACCCGCTCGGATACTGGAACTGATAAACCTGAATACCGGATGGTACTGGTTAACAATTTCTGTTCCGGCTTTAGCCAAACCGGTTTTATTTTCGAACAGATAGCGAATCTTGCTACCAGAAGCGCCTGTCAACCGGGTTTTGCCCTTCAGTCGTAAGCTGGCCAAATGGTGATCCAAATCCACTTTGGCATCTGTAGATAGCTCGATTTCAAATAAAAGAACATCATCCTGTACTTTTGAAAACTGGCATCCAGGGTAGGCTTCACTAAAGAAATCTTTAAAATAAACCCAGAGATCCTGGCTGCTCACAAAGCGATTGAGTTCCTGGGCAGCTTTTACCTGATTAAGAATATAATCACCGTGAGCGACCAGATGTGCGGCTTCCTCCTCTAGTCTTTCCTCTTGGCGACTAAGGTTGGCAATAGCCTGGGCAGTCTGGTCAATCCTCTCTTTTTCTTGCTCTTTGCTGAGGTTATGCCTTAGCAGGTCGTAGGTCATGTGAAGAATGGAGTCTCCCAGAACGGACTCCATATTCCCCAAGGCTCTTGTAAAGATATCCAGCCTTTTGAGCAGCCGACTATACACGCGGTCATCAATTGTATCTTTATAGAACAGATTCCAGATATTTATTCTGTGCTCTTTCTGACCAAGACGATCAATACGACCAATCCGTTGCTCAACCCGCATGGGATTCCAGGGCAGGTCATAATTTATTAACAGACTGGAAAACTGGAGATCAACACCTTCGCTGGCAACCTCAGAAGACAGCAGTATTTGTACTTCATCAGAAGTTCTAAAGTGCTCAATGATTTCATACTTACTTTGCTTCATGCCGCCAACCAGCCGGACAGGTTTAACGCCATCTTCACGAAGCCTCTCTTCCAGATACTCGAGAGTGCCCCTGTAATAAGAGAAAAGCACGACTTTTTTATCTGGATAATCGCTCCAATATTGACGTAAGTTTTCAATCAGTTTTATGTACTTACTGTCGTGTTTTTTGAAATCATCGAAACTACCCAAACCCAGATTATGGGTAATTTTCATCAGCTCAGAGACGAGAGGGCCGACGGTATTCGCAGTATTTGTGGTCGTGGAGATATCATCACCAACTGACTCATAAGCAAGCTCTTCCAGAGTCACCTGATCCAACTTCTTCCTCCAGGCTCTTATGGCCGCAGGCATAGAGCTGCTTAACTGCCTTTGAGGAATAGTTAACATAAAGCCTTGTGATAAATCATACTGTTCACAATATGATCTGACGCAGGCAGTTACCTCATCATAGACTCGCCGTTCCAGTGAAGACATTTCAACTTTTTCAGCAACCGGTGTTCTAACTACCCGCCATTCATGAACTTCTGATTTTCTGGTTCGGGATACAACCCGGCCCAACAAATTGATCCGTTCAAGCCGTTCCGCAATCTGGCTCCTTGTTTCAGTGGTCTTAAGTTCCTGGCTAGCAGGAAATGAATCGATTAATAACTGCAGCTGTCGGTTACTTTTCAAAAGCGGATGGCTTTGGGCATTTTGTAAGATTTGTACTGCCTCTGCTCGATTGATCTTCTGACTGAGTATGCTGTCTCGCAGTCTCAGGATTGGCTCATTAGCTTGCAGAATATCCCCAAACGCCTGCTTGTAATGGAAGCTATCTTCATCCAATAGATTTAAAAGATGGAAAAGGTCAGCACTGCTGAGCTGAATCGGAGTGGCAGAGAGCAGGACTAAATGATCAGTCACATTTCTTAATAAATGCCCCAGTGCTGCAGTCTGACTATTTGGATTCCGAAGATAGTGCGCTTCATCAACAATGACTGCATCAAAAAGGCTTTCACTGAGCGCACACGAGTCAAGAAGACTGGCCAACTTTGTCCTGTCATTGCTAATGGTTTCATCGCTATCCCATCCGCGCGGAGGCCTTAACCCCTGTGTGCTTCCAACAAGAACAAACTCATCAATTTCCCCACGGCGAAACCGGTTAAGCTTATCCAACAGCTCACCAGCGTTGCAAGTTTCAGCAGCTATACCAAAGCGAAGCGCCAACTCATCCCGCCATTTTTCCCTGAGCATTGCAGGGCAGAGTACTAACAACCTTCGGGCATCAATTCGGGCCCTTAGCTCCGTCCAAATCAGTCCAGCTTCAATAGTTTTACCAAGGCCAACTTCATCGGCAATTAAGAGGCCTCGACAGGGAGAATCCAAAAAGTTCAGTACAGGCTTAAACTGATAGGGATAAAAATCAGTATTGGTTGTATGCATGCTATAGATCAGATCAGCAAGCCTACCAGACAATCGGCTATGGGTAAGGGCTCCGCGGAGATCTTGAGCTCGACCAAAGCGAGATTTTTCCAGTAAATCAACCACATCCGGCCGATCATCACTCTCTACAATTTCGAGACTACGCTCCGGGCACCATTCATTGCTCTCAGCAAACCTCACCTGAAGCCTTAGCCGCCCACCCAGCTTCTTTTCCTTGCCTGTGAGGATGCCTACTTTACCTGGATTCTGCTTTAACCTGACTTTTTGACCTGCTTCCATGATACGTTACAACTAACTCCTGAAATCAAGATGCATAATGGATAATCTATCGTAATTCTAATTTGTTGGTAGTTTTTCAAGACAGCCTTTCAGCTTTTATTGACAAAGGGCAAAAATCACTTTTAGCCCTCATAAAAATGTACGTAAGTCAGCCACTATTTTCCTTGAATAAAGCATTACTTACGGTTACCGCATCCTTTACCCAGGCCAGAACCTTATCCTTGGCCACCACATCTGGCTGCACATTACAAATCCCTTTAATCTGGTCATAACTAATAATGCGCCCCAACCTGACCCGAACCCCAATAGTCAGTGGCTGCGGTGACTCCATGTGATAGACAAAATACTCACCATCCTGAACCTGGCGGATATAGCTGCCAACGCAGTGGTTCATTCTCTTCCCTTCATTCGACAAAGCCTGAGGCGTGAGTATTGGCTGAATATCTGCCGTACCGGGGTGAGGTGGAGAGTGAAATGGTAGCAGCTCACCATTGTCGTCGGTAAGGGCCATGCTTCTGGCTAAGTGTCCCTGATGATCCGCATTGAATACTTCTACTACCTGATTATGAATGTTTTCGACGGCCGCAAAACTCCGGGCACAGGCCAGTCTTTCCTCTATATCCGGATCGTGCCGGGACATACTGCAGGCATCCATGGCCAGTTGAATCAGTTCTTCGTATTGCCATCGACAGTCAATGGTATCCAGAGTTTTAGCCAGAGGCCTGCCGGCAACCCAAGGTAATCTCTGTACCAGTCGCATAAATGGGCGGTCAATTTTCTGTTGATGATTAAATCGCGCAACCAGTGATGGTTGACGCCAAAGCTGTCTCACCAGCTCTGCCATGCGCGGGCTATAACTCTCAACCTGCAGGCGGCGAAGAGAACGTATTGCCGATTTTGTTCCCGTTAACCCGATAGCCTCCAGTATTTGATGCTGCTTGCGATTTAATAGCTCTCGAAACTTTCCAAAAGACACCTCATGGGAATCCATATACTCTCTTGCCAACCAAACCAGTGCAGGGTTGGAAACAAGCAAGTCCTTCATTTCCTGCCACTGAAAGGCCATTTGCAATAATGAAAAGTTCCACAGGCGAAAAGGCTGTAAAGCGCGGAGTAAATGCTCTGGGACAGTCGATTGCCACTGCTTGATCGCCGGGCTGTCGGTCTCTGCCAGAAAGTTCAAGCCTGGTTCCGCAAACAATACGGGACGATGAGTTTCATCTTCCAGTTCTGACCACCACTCAATACCATTTTCCCAGCTACTCACAATCAGCTTGCAGGGGTAACCAAGGGTTTCTGTCCAGTCAATTTCCAGCCGTTGAAGTTCTTCACTCCAATAGATTTTCTGAGAGGTACTGTCTGCACTTCCCTGTTGAAGGGTACTCGTCACTGCCATTCGCGAGGCTCTCTATAAACGCAATCAGACCGAGCCAATATATCAAGGTTAAAGAGGTAGAAGCTACCAAAGCCACGCTTTCCCCGCTTAAATCACAACTTCTAAACGCCACATCAATATGAAATACTCGTCGTTTATCAGCCCATTTGCCACATGAAAGCGTTGTCCATGGAAACCAGTAACTTTCAGTTCTTGATAGGCGTCAACGACATTCTCTACCGGCTTGCTTTAGCCGCAGAACGAAATTACCCCGACGATCCAAACACAACCATGGTCAAACTGCGCATGTTTGGGGAGGCGAGTGCCAAACATCTGGCAAAGTTACTCTGTGTTGATATTTCCGATAACCAGCATGAGCTGCTTCGAGAGCTGGCAAAGATTGCCTGGGTCGATGAGTCCATTATCTCGGTATTTCATAAACTCCGTAAGCTGGGCAACGAGGCAGTTCATAAGTTTCATGATGATCTGGGTGATGCTGAGAACTGTCTGCGTCTCGCTTATCGCTTGGCGGTCTGGTATTACCGGCTGCTGAAAAAAGAGACCGACTTTGTCGCACCTGTATTTGTTGTACCTACAAGCCAATCGGGTGAAGTACTGCAAAAAGAAGTTCTGAATCTGAAAGAGGAGCTTCGTAAGGCTCAAGGTTTCAAAACCGAAACTGCGGACGAACTGGCTTCCAAAGAGAATCAGCTAATCGCCTTACAGGGCTATATTTCCATTCTGGAAAGTAAGCAGGAAGAGACTGAAGAGCAGACAAAATCCCGTATTGAAGCACTGGAAGCTCAGCTCAAACAGAAAGATGCAGAGCTGGCCAAGAAAACTGAACGCCAGCGGAAAGAATACAAGAAAGAGATGACGGAACGGGCTGCCAAACGCAGTCTTGATCTGAGCGAAAAAGAAACCCGGTTCCTGATAGATGACCAACTTCGTCAGGCCGGTTGGGAAGCCGATACGCAAAAATTCACTTTCGCAAAAGGTGTCCGTCCAGAGCCAGGTAAAAACCGTGCTATCGCTGAATGGCCTACTGCTGATGGTGGCTGGGCAGATTACATTCTCTTTGTCGGCCTACAACCGGTTGCTGTTGTGGAGGCAAAGAAGCAGAACTCTGATGTTAGTGGCAAACTGAACCAGGCTGAGAACTATAGCCTTAATTTTGACCACAATTTCCTTCAGCAAACTTTGCTGGATGAGACAGCAGATGAAGACGCACGGACATTAATTAACGATCACTTTACCGATAATCAGCCAGTCTGGGTCGACTCATCAGGTAGCAGATATTTCCAGATTCCGTTTGTCTACTCGACCAATGGTCGTCCTTACCTGCGGCAGTTGCAGACCAAGAGCGGCATATGGTTTCGGGATGTTCGCAAAAAAACAAATCATCCCAAGGCATTGCCTGTGTGGCATCAGCCAGAGGAGCTTCTCAGCAAACTCAAAAGCGACCCGGAAAAGGCACATGAGTGGCTAAAAACCAATACTCTGGATCGTTTAGGCTTACGTTATTTTCAGGAAGAAGCTGTTCTGGCGGTGGAAAAAGCCATAGAGCGCGGTCAGCAGAATATGCTCCTGGCTATGGCAACGGGAACAGGAAAAACCCGAACAGCCATAGCCATTATGTACCGGCTGATACAGTCCGGACGCTTTAACCGTATTCTTTTCCTGGTTGATCGTACCGCACTTGGAGAGCAGGCCATCGACTCCTTTGATGATACCCGTATCAACGATGAGCCGTTTAACTCCATCTTTGACATCAAAGAGCTGACCGATAAATTCCCGGATGACTCTACGGCCATTCATGTAGCCACTGTCCAGTCACTGGTTAAGCGTACGTTATTCAGCGATGAGTTCATGCCGACAGAACGCTATGACGCCATCATCGTGGATGAAGCCCACCGAGGTTATATTCTGGATAAGGAGCAAACGGAGGGTGAACAGGTCTTCCGTAACCAGAAAGATTATATATCCTCCTACCGGCGAATTCTTGATCACTTTGATGCCGTAAAAATCGGTCTTACAGCAACCCCCGCATTGCATACACTGGATATCTTTGGTGAGCCTGTCTATCGCTACAGTTATCGGAAGGCTGTCATTGATGGCTACCTCACCGATCAGGAACCACCGATTAAAATTGTCACCACATTGTCTGAAGATGGCATAAATCTGAAAAAAGGAGAAACCGTTCAGAGAATCACCAAAAATGGAGAACTGATTCTGGATGATCTGGAGGATGAGCAAAACTTCGATGTTGCAGATTTTAACAGAAAGGTCATAGCCCCAGCCTTTAACAAGGCCGTTTGTGAAGAGCTGGTTAATCATATTGACCCTGCCAGCCCCCAGAAAACGTTGGTTTTCTGCGTTAAAAACAGCCATGCCGATATGGTGGTTGAGGATCTGCGCGAGGCGTTCAAAAAGAAATACCCTGAGCTAGAAAGCGATGCCATCCTGAAAATCACCGGTGAGAGTGAAGATAATCCAAAGCGTCTGCAGAGCCTGATCACCCGCTTTGATAAAGAGCGCCTGCCTAACATTGTTGTGACGGTGGATTTGCTCACCACTGGGATCGATGTACCTAGCATCTGTAACCTGGTCTTTTTACGAAAAGTGAAAAGCCGGATTCTCTATGAGCAGATGAAAGGCCGGGCAACCCGCCTCTGTCCAGAAATAGGAAAAACATCATTCAGAATCTTTGATGCGGTTAATCTCTACGAAACACTGGAACCGGTTGATACCATGAAGCCCGTGGTCATCCGGCCCAAGGTATCCTTGAGAGAACTGGTCAATGAGATTACTGATTCCGAAACTTACAAAGTTCAGGAAGCGGATGGTCGCAGTTTTGCCGAGCACAGCCATGAGCAACTAATCAGTAAAATTCAGCGCATCATTGGGCTGGCCCAGTTTAACCGGATCAAATCCACCGAGGTGGATAAGAGCATCAAACGCTTTGACGATGTGCTGACAGGCATTGCCGGGTGTGACTTCAATAGTTTCGGTCGGGTATTGAAAGAAAAAGGCCCGCAACTGGCCGCTGAAATCTTTGAGAAAGACCCAGGAATGGTAGAACGCCTGGAGAACCTAAAGGAGTTGATCAACGATCTCCGTGATGAACCGATCTTTACCGATATTCCGGACCAGGTTATTGATGTCCGCCGGGAATTTGGCCTGTTTGATAAAGCCGAAGACTTTCTTGAAGCCTTTGACAGCTTCGTAAAAGGCAATCTCAACAAACATGTTGCGCTCCAGACCATTGCCAACCGTCCAAGGGATCTCACT
This sequence comes from Endozoicomonas sp. ALB115, assembly GCF_049310245.1. Taxonomy (NCBI): domain Bacteria; kingdom Pseudomonadati; phylum Pseudomonadota; class Gammaproteobacteria; order Oceanospirillales; family Endozoicomonadaceae; genus Endozoicomonas; species Endozoicomonas sp. ALB115. The sequence goes on from NZ_JBLYZG010000010.1 coordinate 29,082, forward strand.
CGCAGGGAGCTACTGGACTTGGTCGAGTGGTTCGACAAAGAGTACTTCGATGAATCCAGCCTCCGGGTTGCCTGGAAGGCAAAAACAGATCAGGACATTGCCGCCCGTTTGATTGGCCATATCCGTCAGGCTGCCGTTGGTGATGCACTCAAACCCTTTGATGAGCGCATTGACCATGCCCTTGTCAAAATCAAGAATGAAAATCAGTGGAGTCCTGTTCAGCAGGAGTGGCTGGACCGTCTGGCGAAAACCCTGAAAGAGTCCGTGGTGATAGACGACGATACCTTTAAGATTGGCAACTACCGTCGCAGAGGCGGTAAACGCAAGGTTGATGCCGCATTCGAAGGTAAGCTCACCGAAGTTCTGGATAAGTTCAGTGACTATATGTGGGATGAACTGGCCTGATTCCCATACAATAGAGCCAATATCCTTTCATCATGGAAGCTGGGTACTCCAGCTTTCTCACCGTTTTGAGAATTCTGTATGAACAAAAACGACCTGGTCTCCAAGCTCTGGAAGTTATGTGATGACTTGAGAGATGGCGGCGTCTCTTACCAGAACTACGTGAATGAGCTTGCCACACTCCTATTTCTGAAAATGTGTGAAGAAACCGGACTGGAAGAGGATCTGCTTCCCGATGGTTTCCGCTGGAAAAACCTCCTGGAAAAGAAAGGGCAGGATCAGCACCAGTTCTATCGCAATATGCTGGTTCAGCTGGGCGATGATCATCACTCTGTGGTACGAGCCATCTTCCAGAATGTGAATACCAGCATTACCCAGGCCAAAAACCTCACCAAGCTGGTCTCCGCCATGGATGCCCTGGACTGGTACAATGAAGACGAAACCGCTGCCCGTGATGACTTCGGCGATATGTATGAAGGTTTGTTGCAGAAAAACGCCAACGAAACCAAGTCTGGCGCTGGCCAGTACTTTACGCCACGGGCACTGATCAAATCCATGGTACGGCTCATGCAGCCGGAAGCGCGTGAAATTGTGCAGGACCCTGCTGCCGGTACCGCAGGTTTCCTGATTGAAGCGGATCGCTACATCAAGAACAACACCAATGATCTTGAAGACCTGGACGATGATGTTCAGGAGTTCCAGCGCACCAAGGCGTTTGTTGGCGTTGAATTAGTGCCCGGAACCCGCCGTTTAGCACTGATGAACTGTCTGCTTCACGATATTGAAGGCGAAGGCGAAGGTATTATCAAACTCGGCAACAGCCTGGGTGCCACCGGTGAAAGTTTACCTGCGGCTGATCTGATTTTGACTAACCCACCCTTTGGCAGTGCTTCTGGCAGTAATATCACCCGTAAGTTTGTTCACCAGACCAATAACAAACAGCTCTGCTTTATGCAGCATATCTACAACAATTTGGAGCCCGGTGGTCGAGCAGCGGTGGTTGTGCCGGATAACGTGCTGTTTGAGGGAGGGATGGGTACATCCATCCGTAAAGATATGATGGACAAATGCAATGTGCATACCATCCTGCGACTGCCGACCGGTATTTTCTATGCGGCCGGCGTGAAAACCAACGTGATCTTCTTCCAGAAAGGGACGCCAGACAATCCAAATCAGGATATAGGTTGCACCAAAGAGACTTGGGTGTTTGATCTGCGTACCAATATGAATTCTTTTGGTAAGCGAACACCTTTCACAGAGCAGCACCTGAAGCCGTTTGAGGAGGTGTTTGGTGTGGATAAAAACGGTCAGAGCTCGCGCTCAGATGGTGTTTACCATGTGCCCGGTTCAACCCATGCACCAAATGAAAACGAGCAAGTGGTAGCCAATGCCCGCTGGCGTAAATTTGATCGGGATTATATCAGCACGGTAAAGTCAGACTCCTTGGATATTTCCTGGTTGAAAGACCGTTCCATTACTGATGCTGCCACTCTCGGAAAGCCGGAAATTCTGGCGGAAAAGGCAATGACTGAAATGGTGGAAGCCCTGCAGGAGATCAACAACCTGATGCTGGCATTGGGAGCCAAGGAAGCTTCTGATAAGTTGATTAACACTCTGGCCAGTGAGTTTGATCTTGCGCCTCGTGAGGAATTAGAAGCTATTTCCGCAAACGGTGAAGTAGAGGGAGTTTAACGATGGAGAAGCTTCCTAAAGGATGGATAAAAACCACGCTCGAAAATATTGCCATTTGGGGGGCTGGCGGCACTCCCAAAAGAACTGTAGATACTTATTATGGTGGAGATATTCCCTGGATTAAAACAGGTGATTTAGGCCCCAAGTGGCTTTCTACATCTTCTGAAACAATCACTCAGTCAGGTTTGGAGAACTCCAGCGCCAAATTTTTCAACAAAGGGGCTGTGGCTATCGCTATGTATGGAGCCACCATAGGTAAAACATCCATTCTGGGTATCAAGGCAGCGACTAATCAGGCATGCGCTGTTGGGCAGCCACTTGCGGGAGTTACGTCATCAAAATTTTTATATTACTTACTAAATAACGAAAAGCAGCGGTTCATTGATAAAAGCAAAGGTGGAGCGCAACCAAATATTTCACAAGCAGTTATTCGTAGACATGAAGTCTATCTTCCATGTCTTGCTGAGCAAGAACGGATTGTTGAGAAGCTGGAAGACTTACTGGGACAAGTTGCCACAACTCAGGCCCGGCTTGACCAACTGCCTACAATCATCAAACAGTTTCGGCAATCAGTTCTGGCGGCAGCTGTGACTGGGCAGTTAACAGAAGAGTGGCGTAGCTCTAATGAATACCAAACTGTCTATGGTAAAAAAATACCTTGTAGCTGGACTATTGAACCTGCAGAAAAGGCATGTCTACGTGTGCAAAGTGGGTCTACACCCAGAAATAACCCTTTTGAGCAAGGCGGCACCGTACCTTTTCTCAAGGTATACAACATAGTTGATCAAAAGATTGATTTTGCTTATCGCCCACAATATATAACGCTTGAAGTAAGTGAGAAGTCTGACCGTTCTGCTACGATTCCCGGTGATATTCTGATGAATATTGTTGGTCCTCCACTTGGAAAAATTGCGATTGTTTCTGATCAGCACCCTAAATGGCACATAAATCAAGCGATCACCTCATTTAGGGTAAATCCGAAGAAGTTGCTGAACACATACTTATATTATTTCCTATGCGAGGGAGATCTTGTCAGAGATGTAATGCATGAGACCAAAGGCATTGTCGGGCAAATAAATATTTCTTTGACGCAATGCCGAGAAGCTTTGGTTCCACTGCCTCCCATTCCGGAGCAAGAAGAAATTGTAAAGAAAGTCTCTGAATACTTTGCACTTGCCGATGTTCTTGAATCCAACCTCAAAAACGCCAAAGCACAGGTGGATAACCTGAGCCAAAGCATACTGGCAAAAGCCTTCCGGGGCGAACTGGTTGATCAGCAGGAAGGGGGTGAGTCCGCCGAAGTTCTGCTACAAAAAATCGCCGAGGCCCGCGTCGAAGCTGAACTGCTGGAAAAAGCCACCAAAAAAGCAACCCGAGGCAGAAAGACTGCCAAAGCCTGAACCGATTTACCCAATACCAGGTGGGCAATTAGCCCACCTCACCCCAAGCAAACCACCACTCTTCTGTCAGTAATAGCGAGCAATAAGACCGATGAACATTGATCAGGTCATCCTGAAGGGATTCCGTAATTTCAACGATGCCACCATCAAATTTGCCCAGAACACCCTGGTCATTGGCGGTAATGATGTTGGGAAAAGCAACCTGATGCATGCACTGCGCATGCTGCTGGATAAAAGCCTTTCCGATATGGATATCGAGCCGACTGAGCTGGATTTTCATATCGATAAGGATGGTAATCAGGCTGATACCTTTGAGATCACCATCGCTTTTTCAAAGGTTGAGGAGGATGCTGTTCTTTCTGTGCTGAAAGGGCATGTCAGCGACGAAGGTGAAACCTTTTTCCGGCACGTTGGGCAACGAAACGGATCAAGCTTTAAACTCTATATGGGGCACTCACTGGCTGACTTGGAAGAGATAGACAGCCGGTTCTATCTGAAGCATATCAACCTGAAATACGTTCACTCACAACGAGATTTGCAGAAGTTTATCCAGAGAGAAAAACGCCACTTGCTGAAGTTTGCGCAAGAGAGCTTGAGTGATGAAGAAAAGGCGCATGATACAGACAAGCTTGCAGCTATCACCAGATCACTGGGAGTGATTAATGCTGATGTGAGCCAACTGAAATATGTAGCCAATGCAACCCGCCAGGTTAACGATGAGCTGAAAGAGCTTGCTCACCACCATGCGGATTACAGGGTTCAGCTGGACTCCGGCGCTATCCAGGTAAATCAGTTCATCGAAAAACTTGAACTGGGTGCGAACACCAACGGCTCGCAGGTAATGTTGGGTGGTGATGGGCGTAATAACCAGATTTTGCTGGCACTTTGGAAGAGTAAGAGCGAACGCGAACATGATCATAACAGCCAGGTGACCTTCTATGTTGTAGAAGAACCTGAAGCGCATCTTCACCCCCACCAACAGCGTAAACTGGCTCAGTACCTGAACACCTCGCTTCCTGGCCAATCTATCATTACATCCCACTCCCCACAGATAACTGCTAAATACAGCCCGGATTCGATTATCCGCTTGCTTAATGAAGATGGCGCAACTCGGGCTGCCAGTGAGGGTTGTTCAGACTGTATCAGTACCGCCTGGGATAACATGGGTTACCGGATGAGCATTCTTCCTGCAGAAGCTTTCTTTGCCAGTGCAGTTCTGCTCGTTGAGGGGCCATCGGAGGTGCTGTTTTATAGTACGCTGGCAGAAAAGCTTGATATTGATCTGGACTTTTACAACATATCCATTCTTGCTGTGGATGGTGTTCAGTTTGAGGTGTATACCAAAATATTGAATGCCATGGGTATCCCATGGGCCATGCGGACGGATAATGATGTTTCAAAGATTACGGTAAAAAAAGTAGAGTTAAGACAGCTTGCTGGTGTTAATCGTTGTTATGAAGTTGCAGGGATTGAGAAGCTACCTCATAGACCAAAAGAGACAACATCTCACTCCCTTGTGAGTGATGACACTTGGGGTACTGTGTCAGGAAGCGTGAACGCTTTGGGTATATACCTATCAAAACAAGACTTGGAGTACGACCTCTCTCTTGAGTTACCTAATGAGCTTTGTACATTCGCAAATAAGGAGCTGACTGATATTTCTGCTGCTGTGAAATATCTCCAGAAACAAAAAGCCATAAGGATGAGAAAGTTTCTGGGGCAGTATGGTGAGGCCTTGGAAAGCATCCGCAGCGGGGAGTTGGCAAAGCCACTTTTGTTCTGTCTGAACAAGGTTGCGGAGGGGGCTACTGGTGATGAGTGACCTTACTTTCACTGAAGAGCAGCTGGAAGCAATAGAACATGATGGCAACATGGTTATCACAGCCTGTCCGGGAAGTGGTAAAACGACCGTTGTTGTTGAGAAAATTCGCAGAATTGTTCCGGAACTCAAGCCTTACCAAGGAGTTATCGGTATAACCTTTACGGTGAAAGCCAGCGAGGAGTTAAAGAAACGGTGTAAAAAAAATGCCTTCGACACCAGGCAAAGCTTCTTCGGCACCATTGATAGCTTCTGTCTGAAAGAGATTATTTTCCCGTTTGCAAGTCACCTATGGGGGAGGGCTGAGTGCGAAGTTAAACCTGTCCTAAAAATGAGTGATGAAGAAAAAGCTGACTTTGGTGGATGGGACTGGGCAACTGAGCATTTTCAGGATTATGAAAATATTCTGAAACAGTGGTATCACTCAGGCAAAATTCCCATGGCTGCTACTGGAGCCCTTGCTTGTCATATTCTTGATCATTCTCCTGCGTGTACCAGATATATCACGGCAAGATATAAAACTGTTTTTATAGATGAGTATCAGGACTCTTCACAGCCTCAGCACGAGCTATTTCTGAAGCTGGTGTCTTTGGGGTTAACGGGTATTGCTGTTGGAGATGAGGATCAAGCTATCTACGGGTTTCGGGATGGGAACAAAGAGTTCATCAGGCGGCTGATAGATAGTAATGATTTTGAAACCTTCCCCATTTTGATAAATCATCGCTGTCATCCATCTATTTCAAACTATGCGCGAAGGGTGATACGACCAGAATGTGAACTCGCTCCTGCTGATGATCTGCGAGTTTACCGCGCAAGCCGAAGAGGTACTGTCATTGATCTCGGCAGAACTATTTCTGAATCTATACCGAATATAAAAGAAAGGTTAGATATCACTCATAACTCAGATATAGCCATTCTGGTCAGAGCCAAGAGAAGCTTACGAAAAGTTGCCGAAGGGATGACTGTTCTGCATCGAGTCCATGAAGATGACCCATTGTCGGATATTGGTGATGAGCATGCAAAGTTATGCATTAACCTTTTACACTACCGCTTTGATAAACAGTTAACCGCGGAAGGAGTTATTTCAGAAAATCTGATGGAGGTGTCCAGCAAAGCTAAGTCCACGTCCCTAAGGCAACTGATCAAAAATGTCAGGAGCTGCGAAGATGAAGAACTATGTTCTGCAATACACTCAGTAACCACAGAGATGTTTCCTGAGCCTATCTCCCGTAGCGTTGCTGATACTTTACAAGTTGTGTTGGGTAACCCGGAGCTTCTTGCAAAATTCTACCCGGTCAACAAAGACGAAGTGCAGATTATGACTCTACACAAGGCCAAAGGACTTGAGTTTGATGTTGTCTTTCACCTCGACCTTTATGAGTGGTCTTTTCCTCTCAAAAGGCCTCAAGATGGCTGGAATACGCCAGCTGTTTATGTTGATTTGGAAGAGGATAAAAATCTGCATTACGTGGGGATCACTCGAGCCAGAAAGGCTTGCTACTTGTTGACGAGCCTACAGAGATTCAACTCAAGAGATGAAGTTAAGGGTGGTAGCCCGTCAGAATTCTTCGATTTGCCAGGTTTAGAGGGTCTCTATGAGCACAAATAAGTATCAGCTGATGTGCAGTTACAAAATATCAGTAATTATCAGCTTTTTATCATGGATATATCAGTAGCGTGATTTTCTGCAATCTCTAACATTTACCGGGCCATTCCGGCACCACAAACCAAAGGCAGGTAACTGTTATGAGTAAGCAAGCAAACCACGAAGCTGACATGGTAAATGCCAACAAAGGTACTTCTGGTACTAACACAACCTATGACAAGAATCAGGGGAATCGTGGCAAGCAGATGAATCCTAATCAGACTGAAAAGAAAAAGTAGGAACCTGTGGCGTCAGGCTCAGTAAAATAACCTGACGCCATTTCTTCAGGAGCAGTACCGATGACACAGGCCAAAAAGAAGAATAAACCATTCCGGCAAACCAAAAAGCTGATACGGATGGCTCTTGAAGATGGTTGGACCCAGACAGAGATTGCGAAAAAAGCCCGTGTAACACAAAGTGTGGTTAGTGGATGGGCTACCGGTAAGACTAAGGCAAAAGAAAACCAAATTCAGTTTCTGCTTGATGAGTATGGCGACCGGCTACGAAATGGCTCCTGCCATGTGTATTGTCATGCTGAAAAGTATTATGAAGTCGATCAAAACTTGATCAACTATCTGAAAAAAATGGATATCCCGCTCCCTGATAATTCATCTCATATTTCTTCCATAGAGCTGAGAACCTTGATCAAGGCGGGAATCGGAGAGGAAGTAAGACTTCCTGCCGAATTGGTGTTAGAAAAAAGGGAAGAACTTTTCCAGGTTGATGCCCCCATCATTTTCCGATTTACCTTTCAGTGCGAGTTAATTGTTCATAAAAAAATCAGAAAGGTTTCAACTCATCGCTGGCTATTACATAACATGGGTAGGGGAGGATTCATACTGGCGAGACAATACCGGCGCACGCTTTCTGGTGAACAATCTAAGACGGAAAACAGGCGTAGGCAGCAGTTCAGTGAAAGTGGTGTGAAGGTCCCAAAAATTGCCAGCTTCCCTGACATTTTAATTGGTGGAAGCAATGATGAGGCGGGTCGTTGGTTGACTGATCTGGATGAATTGAAGACCACCGATGATCTGATTGCCAGGACAGAAAAGCTCGTAGAAGGGATGAAAGAAGTTATTAATATCCGACTGCATGACTTGGGGGTTGTTCTGTTCTTATTGAAAAAGGCTCTAATTGAAGCAGGTTTTCCTATAAAAGGGGTCAGAAAATTTGCAGCATTTTGATATAATTCAAAGAAACCCAAAGCCAAGAGCTGAAGGCTCAAAACCCGTCTGACAGGCACTCAGACATACCATTGTTACCTGTCTTGAATGACGTGCCGTATACTCGACCGACGCAGTCCGTCGTTATGCCGCCGGTAACGCCTTGAAATAGGCCAATTTGAAGGGGTAGCAGGAGTTTGCCATATCGTTTGGCTAGATGAAGGTTCTGTGTTCAGAACTGGTTTCGAAAGGCTCTCTACCAATAGGGATTGGGGTGGGCGAAACCGGGTATTCTTCTGTTGAGGAGAACACCCGGTTTTTATTTTTAAATACGCTCAAAAGCTTTAAGGAATGGCTTTCGATCCTGATGAAAGCGAATATGGTCTTTGGAGTTCAGTCGTTTTCTTTTTTGCTGGAATGGCCGAGCCAGATACCCCCAAGGGGAGCGACGGGAAAAATAGATGATGTAATCCAGATCAGCATCTCCCCACTTATTCTCAACGATGATATCTTCCTGATTGGTATCCAGAGATTTGACCTGAATACGATAAAAATTGTGTTTATCCGCCACCAGTAAGTCGGTTTTCATATCGTGGTCGATCATTGGCAGGAAAACTTCCCAGCCATCAGATACAAGCCAGCTGGCGGCCTGAGATTCGTAGGAGATTTCTTTATAGTGACGTTGGGCAGGGGCAGTGCGAACAATATTTTTGACAGGCATAAGGACACTAATAAATTCAATGCCCGAAAGAGGTTATGGCCCACCGTTTTCGAGCAGAATAGTCCCTTCTGGGAACCATTCTAAAATTTATTATCACCTTACAGGGTATCCCTTGTAACTAACTGCAAAGGCGGCCAGCCTTGCCTGAGCTTCGTTTGAAGTCTTGGGCATTAATGCAGCTATCAGACAGTGTTGCCTGTGATAAAGACTTGCGAGCATGATAATCATAGCGATAGAAGAGTTCAACCAGGTATCAGCTCCTTCAGAGCCTTTTTGATAGTTTTGTTTTTTCGATAAAAGTGGCAGTAGCCATTATCAACTGTTGGCCCTGAAACGGGGTTGATTTTTTTGGTTTTGAGCAGCTTCCTTAATTTTTCACTGACAATACCCGTTTGCTGGCTTAAGGTTCGGAGAAGATAGAACTTATCTTTAAAGGCAATTACTGCTGATTTTTTACAGGCTACGACAGGCCGAGATCTACCAGGTAGATGAATTTTTTCCATAGGCAAGTGGTCATCATTAAGTAACCCATAAACGATGTCTTTATTACAGCCAAGGTGTTTCTGGATATCTAGCGGTTGCCAATACTTAGATGACGACTGAATCGAGGGACGTAAAGCTCTTACTTCCGCCTCAGAAAACAGTAGATCTCCCAAGACAGGTGCTTTACTGGCAGAAGCTGGCTGTAACTGGTCACTCAAAATAGCGTCCACAATTTCTGGCAAACCTATTCTGTGATATGAAAGCTGTTCGATGCTTTGTTGTAAACTCAGGCAATGAGTTCGTTTATACCCTTTAAACAGACATCGTTTATTAATTTCATGGAGAAGAGTATCGATGGCTTCTGGTTCAAAATACCAGCCCCTAGATTTGTCTACTGTCGGACCACGGAATGGAATAATGCCACCTTTACGAATCATTCCTCGTAGCTGGTAAACGGTTATGCCCAACTTTTCTGATGACTCAGAAATGGTCAGTAGTTTTTCCAGTAACTCCTTTAGAGCTGGGAGGTGCTTTCTTGAGATTAGTTTTATGTTGCTATTTGTGCTTTTTAAAGGGATCTTCAGGCGCTTACAGAAGCGCTGGAGCTGTTCAGGCCGAACATCAAGCTCTTTAGCTGCAACTCTAACTGCAACCTGATCTGCATTGATGCGTTTTTGCTTGAGGTCTTCCATCGTCTGTCTGATAGACTGCTTACGGTACGCGTTATATGCCTCCCAAAGAGGCTGGTAAATAGCCCTTTCCTGGTTTGCATTAATCAGATAAAAAGGAGCTCCTATCTCTTTGCTGATTCCGTCATTTGCTCCCTTATCTCGCCGTACTTTTCGACTGTCACTCAGCAACTGGCAGAAGTTATGAGGCCAGTTATCGAGGTAGCTCATGGCATTGCTATAGTGCTCATGGAGCTGATAATTAGGGGCAGACTTCAACGAGAGAAACTTTCGGCTTTTTTCAGCATCATCAAGCAACTGATAGTCAAAAGTAGCCAGAGCACTGACCATCTCCAAAACTTCAGCCAAACTATGATTCCTCAGCACTTCTGGAATTAAGCGGTTGTTGACTTCTTTATTCATACAGAGCTGATAGATGAATCTTGAAAGTCGGTATTCCTTTAGTAGAATTTTATCACCAGTGTAATGACGATAGTCGCATTCACAATTGTGACACTGGTGAATTCCAGGGCGATTCCATCTAAGGCGGGTATCGCATTCTGGGCAGTGGTCAAAAAGGTGAATATGGTGCGTAGGGCAAACAGTTAAAGCCGGAATATCCCAGACTGCAAGAGCCATATTATTGGATTCAAGGCATATGGGGCAAATTCGAGGGTAGTCGAGTCTTAAATGCTCATTGGCTATGTGATGATTGTGGATAATTGACTGTTTTTGATCATTCAAGCCATAGCGCAATGACTCCAAATCCTGCAAAGGCATATTGGTGATTTTTGCCAGTTTGCTGAGATCCGCATCACCCAGAACGTATTTACTGGCCGTGTCATAATTTCTGCCAGTCCAGAGATCGGCCATCTCCAGTACGTACTGGGTTGTATGGTAACTGTTCGCCTGAGAAAGTCGGAGAATATATCCTCGGAGACTTTCAAGCTTGTTGGATTTTGGCCTTGAAAGTAGCAGCATCCATGCTGACCTGTTTTGGATTCCTTAGTTTTAATGATAGAAGCTTATATGGCTGCGTATGCGGCAGTGAGGCAGTTATCGATCATCCTTATTGTGATGTGCTAATTTTCAGCTGCGTATGCGGCAGTGAGGTAGAGAAAAAATACTATAGCCCATTGAAAGAATAAGGCTTACCCCCAACTTAAAAGAAATACCCTTTTTCTTCATAGTTCCTGATCAAAAAACAACTCATTGAAAATAATAAAGAAAAATACCACATGCATACCCTCTCAAAATATTGGTTTGATTAGAGGCACTGAAGCCCTGTGCTCCTGAAGAGTACTAAACCCGTAATGATCGAAAGTCTGCAAACCTTCAAGTTCTTCACTCTCATCAACCGGCACCATTTGAATACAAAGAGGCATATTTTGCCCCGTACTCATGCTGTCTGGAAAAAACAGATGGAAGAAAATATCTTGGACTTCTGTCTGATGCTGGTCACTCCTCGGCTTATACTCAGCTGGGCTACTAATTTCACCACGGTCAATCTGTCTGCGTATTATACGTTTAACCTTGCGTTGCTGGCCTTTGGGTGAATTACTCGTGATCCTCTGGTTCCTTAAAAATATGGCTTTCTGGGCATTTTCTGGATCAACTTCCAGAAGCTTTGATTCCAGGATCTCACCATCAAGCATATCTCTAAAATACTCGCGTTCCATTATTTTATTAAGAACAGTCGAATCACCATAGAAAGCAATCGAGCGGCCTGGGTCATCAACATTCCATTCAGGAAATAGAGTACCTATTTGGTTGTTACCATAATGAGCAATTACAGGATGCGATTCTTGCAAGATATAGCTCAGCAAGAACTGTGGATCAGCATCTTCAGTAATAATTTTAAACAACAGATGATTCATAAAGTACAATCTCATGGATTAGTTAAATCAATTTGAGTCTTATCTGATTTATCTTTTTTCTTGTTTTTAGAACTTTCGCGGTTATAAACACCTCCTTTAATCAAGTTAGCCATACAAAAGTGAATATCGCCTAGTTCCAGTATTGATTCTTTACTGAATATATCACCGCTAAATTTTTTAAGGGTCAATATATGATCCTTTATGTTACTAATCAACGAATAGAAGTCCTGCTTGGTTCCACGCCCTCGTATAGCCCTGTGGGATTTACTGTCCAGGCCGTAAACACTTACCGGAATGTCTACCCCGAGTTTGTTCCAACGATCCCACCGCAATCCAGCGCCAATCTTTGTTGGGTGTAACATGGCCTGACGAATATCACCCAACCTGTAAAAGGCGTAGTGCCGAGATTTCTGGTATTTACCACGTCGATGGAGAAACTCTTTTTTAGCTTCAGGCAACTTTTCTATAAATTCCTCACTTGGATGGACCTCTTCTAGTCGTCCAATCTCAAGTGCCGCAGTTATAAAAAGGCGAAGCAATCTTCGTTCACCAATCAGAGCCTTTTCAATGTTTCTAATTAGTGAGTCAAACTGAAGTTTATTCGTCCCTGTCAGCTGATCAGCTGCGCATGGTAGGCCACGGAATTCATAGGGTGGGAATACTTTGTCGCTAACATTAATGATGCTCAGTGTCATAGCATCACTTTCCTGATTATTGCGCCAGAATGGCAGGCCTTGGAAAAGAGCATCTATTTGGCAGTACGCCTGATACAAGTACCCCCTTTTTTCTCCATAAACCTGACTCAACTCCTCTAGGAGTTCTGTCCATTCAGGACTGTTGCAAGAATGTGGAGTTAGAGATCTTGGCAAGTATTTGAGGGGGAATTGTATGACTAAATTATCAGCGTTATGGGGTAGTTGACATATATCCATCCGCAGAGGCATCCACTCCCCCAGTTCGGTATCCACTTCCCCGTGCCCGGCACTATGTGTAGATTGCGCACCGCGACCATTTAGAATGTCAACTGCTACAGGAAGCACTTCACCCTTAAACGTTCTGGCACTCATCAAGCCGAGTGAGGGGGCAGATGACTTTTCATAAGTCAGAATCGTCGGAATAGGGGGAACAGCCATCGTGAACCTCAATAACAGAATGTTTTTCAGCTTGGCACAAAATTGTTTTTCCTGCCGACTTGTAAGACCAAAATAAGGGTAATAGGTGGAACTCCTCGAAGGAGATTTCCGTTATCAGTCTAAGCTCCTGAACTCCAACGACGGGCTCACAGTATGCATGGTACTCCAGACGACTACCAAGACGCTGTACAGGCTCTTCCAGCAGTTTGTAACCAATGCCAGAAAAAGTGAGTTGTCTCCTATCAGGGGCTAGGTCCTTGTATGCAGAAAAAGCATCTACCAGATCTTCAAGAATATCATCAGACTTTCGTGTAAATTTTGACGAATAATCCAGGACCATCCATCTGGGAGTTCCTTCAACCTGCAACCCATAAAGCAACTCTTGCGTTGACTGATAGATCTGGAATGATTCTGCAAGGTATTCACTGGCAAAACCCTCTTCAGCAGTACTGACCATGCCCGAGGCAAATTTAACAGGGAGGCATTCTGCCAGTAAATGTCTGACTGAGATTAGTTGTTCATAATCGGAAGAACATTCCAGAACTAAATCAAATGTAAGATGACAAAACTTAAGACTCACGACATCGGACAGGGCTGTTTTGGTTTTACCATTCCAGCGGGCTGGCTCATGCTTTTTGATACCCTTTACACGCTGAAAACTGTGAATTAACCAAGCCACTTTTATATTGCTAATTTCAAACTGGAATTGGCTTTTAATGTTTCTGCACAACCGATCTGCAAACCCAACCAAAGCAGTAATTGCAGGTAGGCCAGTGGTGTATGGAGAGTTGTCGGCATGAGCATGCATAACCGTCAATTTTGGTATCAGCATATAAACGGTGGACGCATGAAAGGAAGCCTCTTCATTGTTTTTACTTACGGGGCTCTCACCGGTTACGATCTCCGGCTTTGCTAACTCAATACTTCCTCTGAACAAAGGCTTGAGATGGTTCCGGACACTTTCGCTGATGTACCTGGTAAGCGTGGGGTGATAAGTAAGCTGCTTGTAGCGGGTTCCTGATATGTATTTCTGAATAACTGCATTCGCTTGTTTCCAGATATGCTGCATCGCCTGCTCAGAAAGCTTCGCCTCAACCACATAGCTTACCTGGGTTGCATTTAATCCCTTGATATTTTCCTTCTGAAGGTCTCCAATCTGATAGGTGAATCTAAGCTGATCGAGCTTGGCAAACATTCTTGCAATGTTCTTGTGTATTAAATTGAGGAAGGCTGCCTTTTCCGGTGACTTCGGAGAGGGAATGTACCAGTTAGAGGCAAAGTCCGCCCTCTTTCTAAGTTTCAGGAAATCGCTAAAATCCAGACCAGATGTGTCAAACAGGTCGTTTTTGTTCCTCAGCTCTTTGATAATTTGAGATGTGGTTAAAGCTACTTCTGATCGTAAATTAATATCCGGCGCCAAAACTCCAATACTGCCACCGGTAGAGACTGCGAATGCACCAATATTTTCTGGGCGAGTTGGATTATGGAAAGCTCGGCCAATTAATCTTCCATTATCGCTAAGGCACAAGGTATGAATTGCTGCCTGAACCTTTGATGCCGATACAGGCGAAAGAGAAATATAATCGGTGTTAAAATTTTCATAAGTATAAGGAATAAGCACCTGAACCTGATAGGGAGGCACCGAGTCTGGAAAAGCATGATCTCTATGAATCTGACAAGAGCTTTTGATAAGCTCATGATGAGCTTTGGTGAGCCCCATTCCTGTCAGAATACCAATAAGATCAGACGACTCCTTAATGAATTCATGATAAAGAGTTGTTTGTCTACCGTTATGAATGAACTCAGTACAGAGGAAGTACCTCTTTGGCATGTATTTGGCATTGCCAGCCCAGTCATACTGGTGGTGATATTTAACCGAGTCGCTGTAAATGTAAGGAGTATCTTTTACAAAATTGGATTCTGGTAAAAATACTCGAGCTTTTACTTTTGCATCGAATATTTTAGGGTTGTGGGTTAAAAACCCCCTCAAGGCTTTGCAGGTTTCAGTGATGAAATGACTGTCTTTTAACAATTTCTTTGCAGCTTGTAAGGCAGTGCCTGCACCTGATGTTTTGGGTTTATACTTGGCTGACTGGTTGATTATTTGAGTAAAGAATTTCTTTTCTTTCCCGGTTACATCATTAGGAATAGCCAATATTGATGTCAAAAATTTATCACTTTTACTGCTAACCATACCATTTAAACATTACAGATAATTTATAGGTAGCTAGTATGATAGTTTACTCAAGCTCTTTGTTCTTGTAGCGAGTTAGCAAAATTGCAAAAACCTGACTTAGTGGATACAAAGGAACATAGGCTTCGAGCTTTTTTTGTGAAGCCAATAAGCGACCTTGGGCCGTCAGTTGAGCAACTGTGTTTGTACTCACCTGCAAGATCAATGCAGTCTCCTGTTTTGTAAGCAGTAAGTTTGACACTGCGTGACGGCTTTTAGTTTCTTTCTCACTCGCACATACTTTCTGAAAAAATTCTAGAGTTTCTCTGAGGACTGCGTTGTGTTTCAAACAATTATCTGGAAGATTTTGAACTTCTTGTATTAGTCTTCCGAATACCTTATTGAATCCTGTTTTATATGCCGGCTTAACCAACAGCCGTAAACCTTTTATCACTTTATTTTCCAAGAAGTCTTTATAAGCAACTGGCCAGTCGCGTAGAAAATCATGAAAGGCTAGTATCTTATCTGAGTCAACACCATATTCGCTAATAGAATTGCCATCATCAATATAGCGAAAGTAAAAAAGCGCAAAGCAGAACAGATGAAATACATTACTACCCAGGCAGGATAATTTTTCTGATTCAAATACAATACCTTTATTAAAAGCGTGCGCAATTAAACTCGAGGTTTCAAGTAACAAATCATATTCAAGATTTATAGATAGAGAGGTTGAAGTGGCTTTTTTCAAATCAAACCCACACGAACAGTTAGAGATGCTCCTGCTTTTTATATAAGAAATAGAGACCCCACACTTTGGACACTTATCAATTAAAAAAACTTTATGTGTCGGACAGATTATATTGACAGATACGTGCCAATACTGCCGTATATATCCACTTTCAGCCAAACAGGCAGGGCAAACCGGAACGAAATACCTTCGATACAGAGTATTTGGTATTTTTACATTTTGGTAAATAAAGTTTGATAGATTATTTGAGCACTTGGTTATCGATCTGCTCAAGGTTATATCTCGTAGCGATTGACTTGTAATGCCAACTCTGGCTGCCAGCCGATCAACACCTCTATAACGAATCTCGGGGTGCAAATTAGCATGAAACAGATTAAATTCATCAAATCCAGGGACAGAACTATCTGCTACGCCATCGATACCTAAGCATATGAATCTAATCAAACTTCTCAGCGAAATACTATTTGATCTTGCAACTCTTATCAAATAGCTTTCTAGTGTTTCATCTGGGAAGACTTTAGGCCTGCTTAAGAATGGCGAACAACCAATTTCTCTATCCACTTAAATACCAACATAAAAAAACAATCAAAAAAAACCTGCTGATCGACCTAAGGTAAAGATGTCTCGTACACTCAACTCTCTGGAGTTTGGTAGAACTATCTTCTTCTTAGACTTATCCCAATCTGGGCTTGATTCAATCTGAACAGCTTTCATATCCTTATATTCAGGCACGAATGGATTTGGCTTAGAAGAACCAAAATGAAACCTATATAGATTATAAAATGTTTTTACATTTAAAATCCTCACTTCGGATAATGATGACGCATGAGCAATTAGCTTCATGATTAGCTTGGGGCAGCCATTACTCGATATAAATAATGGAAACAACACTTCTGGCTCAATTAAACAACCAGCATCTATTGAAAATTCTTTTTTCAATCTTGAGGATAATGTATTTAAAAAACTGCAGTATATTTCAAGACTATCTTCATCACTTATTTTAAAAGGAAACAACTCTTCGACCATTGTAAATATTGTCCCCATTTGCTGATTATTACTTTGGATACGTTGCGCCCAAGGCATACCAATACCAACGATCGGGATCTTAGTTTCCTTTATTAGAAGCTTCAACCAATCAGCAGTAAAAACAATTTCAGCACTGCTCATTGCCTGTGTTAAATGATGAAACTCATCAATGATAATCATCCTAGTCTTACAGGTGTCTCTAAGATAATCTATAAGACGCGCATTTTTGAGATCAAATGAATCACTTGAATCCCAACGAGGATCACCTATAGCCTTTAAAAAGGCTCGAATTGCTTCGTATCTTTTAGCATGGGAAGGAAGAGAAAAACGTACAATAGGTTTAATTGAATTAATTCTGTCACCTAAATCTTCTTCATAGTCAGGATAAGATTTATGAAACAATTCTGCAACCAGTGACTTTCCTAGACCACTGTCACCGATAAGCAAAAAGCATGTAGGTTCAGTAGCTCCATCAAAGCTATCGAAGCAGAATTGCAATAACTCTTTGACTCCTTTAGCTGATTCATGCCAAATAAAATATTCATTATAAATCTTTCCGTATATTTTATTATTTTTGCTACTCATCATCAAAGTTCCTTAGCTTACGCTTCCCCATTGTCTGAGTTGATAGAGACTCCAAGTCTTGATGATCTTTTCTACGACTACTTTCATTGACAGAAGCACCTTCTTTTGTTGATATTCCTCTATATTTTGCTATAGCTTTTGAAGCGGCTTTTTTACTCTTACCATCAACAAGGGTCTTTACTAATTTATTTAGCTCCACCTTTGCTGCGTGTAAATTCTCACCCTCTTTATTTGAAAGTTTCATAAAGTCATTTGCATAACGCCTAATCACTTTATGCTGCCAGTAAGTCAACCCTCCAGCATATTCAATATCAATTGCAGGAACAGAAAAATATTCACCACTAAACTTATTAAGCACATATATACAACCCATATCTTCAGGATTGTATTTAATCAGTACATTTTCATTATTTTGATATCTTGCTCTATATTCAGATAACTCTCTTGAATCATATTTAAGATAATCTATCTGAACACCGCCAACTTTCAGCATACGCTCTTCTGTTTTTCCAAGAATTATATCCAGACTATCTTTAGAAAAAATCTCTCTGGGAACTTCATTAATACTACTAACCCAAGCTTTATGCGGAACAAGTACTCGACCATTACTGATCCTAATTTCTTCATAAGGATAGATATCAACCAGCCATTTATAGAATACTGAAAGAAACTCATTAAAGGTCATAATTGCTTCTTTTTCAGGATCATATTCTTGTTTTTTGAAAATACTGGAAAATGTTTTACCTTTTATATTCTCAATAAGTCTTGCATTTTGTCGTCTAAAGAAATTTTCGATACTGCCTTTTTCCCACCCTTTTTTCACTCTTGCATAATGAAGATTTA
The DNA here is from genome assembly GCF_049310245.1 of Endozoicomonas sp. ALB115. Classification (NCBI taxonomy): domain Bacteria; kingdom Pseudomonadati; phylum Pseudomonadota; class Gammaproteobacteria; order Oceanospirillales; family Endozoicomonadaceae; genus Endozoicomonas; species Endozoicomonas sp. ALB115. The sequence continues at coordinate 47,460 of NZ_JBLYZG010000010.1, forward strand.
TATCAAGATCAAGACAGGCAAACTTTAAGTCTTCAGACCAAAATTCCCTGGCATTATCAACTGTAAGCTCATCCATCTTACCGAAATATGGAAAGCTATTTTTTATATTTTGAAACTGTGATTTTAAATATGTTTTTGGCAAAAGTGCACTTTTAAGCGCTTTGGCAACAGTTAGATAACTCCCCTCATAAAATGAGATACAGACACCTAGTGGCACTCTTGAGTATTTATCAATAATCACTGTTATATAAGGTCTCCCAAGTGGTAGAAGGGTTTCATCATCAAGCAAAAAATAATCCAAGGTTGTATGATCTGCTTCCGCTCTTTGTAACACACGCTTTGGGGGTGCATGAAATTTAGTAACCCTGAACTCTTCTTTGGCCTGTCTTACTCCTTCCCTCTTTTCTTTTATTTCATAAGGAGGAATTTTCTTAATTTCTCTCTGCATTGTTGAATAAGATGGAACCGGAATATCATCATCATTCTGTTTATTGTACTCCTTTATCGCTGTTTCTAATTGTCGATGAGTTTCACTCAAGCTAATCCTTTCCTTAGTCAAATAAACCTCTTTAATAACTTCATCAATCAACTCTTGCAGTTTGCCCCTTTTTCTTTCATAGCTACCACAGTTATCCAGATGATCAATCAACCCCCTTATAGATCTTCCATTTTTTATATACTCTTTTCTCCAACGACTCACAGACCTCCAAGAGGGTGGATTCAGATTATTATTCTCCGCTATGCTATCGATTATCACTTGAGTTTTAGGAGAAATAGAAAAAACTCCTTCTTCTTCTAAACCTTTTATAAATTTATGTCGATACTCTGCCCTTTCCTTTTCTGTTTTATCATATGAATTTAAATCTTTACTCTTAGACTGAAGCCTTTCATTTCCAACAGTTTCTTCATTAATTAATTTAATACTTCCATTTTCAATGCCTTCTAAAAGCTCTATTTCAGAAATCCTGATCTCTGTCTTAGAGAGTACATCTAAAGTTAGAACTATTCTGCTATTCCATGAAATAACTTCACACAGCCGATCATTATAATGAAACTGCATTCCAGATGTTAGTGTTACCTTCATCTGCGAACCTCACATACATATTTGTGGAAAACATTTTATGAACATCAAACTCTATAATCCCCTTACTAATTAATGTATATGCATGATAGTTTACAACCTCTGGTTCGTTACCAGTCAATCTACATGCTATTTTCAGAAGTTCTTTTAACCTTACGAAATTTCCTTCATACCCAGAGAAGATATTTTTAAATAGATTCATATACTGCTCATCAATATCTGATTTTCGATAGCTTTTAAATTGCAACATATTTTGATAAAGCACGCGGTTCTTTTCAAGAAACTCATCAATAATTAAAAAATTAAAACCTTGCTTCTTTAAATCGTATTCAATAGATCCATATTTCTCTTTATCACTCTTATGGGCATTTATATCAAAAGAATCAGTTTTCACTTCAAAATACCATTCTCCATCTGAAAATGTATAAGCAAAAAAATCGGCTGTGTATTCATGACTCTCCTGATCTATGTGGTACATTATCCTTGGCGGCTGTGAAATGTAACTCTGAATTCGCGTATCAAACTCCAGAAAATGACAGAACTTATATTCATCTTCAGTCTGAAGGAACAGCACATTGTTATTCTTTCTGCTTGCGAACATCCAGTTAGAGTTCACAGCCGACATTTTAATTACTCTGCCGTGCTTATCTTTTGGTTGAAATCTCCGACTCACAAAAAAAAGCCCCCTACACAGATACCTTAGTATCAAACATAGGAGGCTTTTTAGGCTTGTCAATTTTACTGATTAAAATATTGACAAGCTTTATGACGAATTGCCAAACTTAACGATGAAATTCACATCATTTAAGCAATTTCAACCAGATTCCCCCTGGACTCCAACCAGGTCTTGCGGTCCGAACTGCGCTTCTTGGCCAGCAGCATGTCCATCCGCTGAGTCGTCTCCTGCTCATTGTCGAGGGTCAACTGAACCAAACGACGAGTGTCTGCAGACATGGTGGTTTCACGCAACTGCAGAGGGTTCATTTCGCCCAGTCCCTTAAAGCGTTGCACATTGATCTTGCCTTTCTTTTTCTCAGCACGGATGCGTTCAAGAATGCCTTCTTTCTCCGCTTCATCCAGGGCGTAATAGACGTCCTTGGCCACATCAATCCGGTAGAGCGGAGGCATGGCCACATAAATATGGCCGCGTTCCACCAGCGGGCGGAAGTGTTGAACGAACAGGGCGCAGAGCAGGGTCGCGATGTGCAAGCCATCGGAGTCCGCATCGGCCAGGATGCAGATTTTTCCGTAGCGCAAACCATCCAGGTTATCCGATGCCGGATCAACTCCCAGGGCTACGGAGATATCGTGTATTTCCTGGGAGGCCAGTACTTCTGAGGAGTCCACTTCCCAGCTGTTGAGGATTTTACCCCGCAACGGCATGATGGCCTGGTACTCACGGTCACGGGCTTGCTTGGCAGAGCCGCCCGCCGAGTCCCCTTCCACCAGGAACAGTTCGGTCATGCTCAGGTCCTGACTGGCACAATCCGCCAGTTTACCCGGTAGTGCTGGCCCCTGGGTCACTTTTTTACGGGCGACCTTCTTGGCTTTGCGCATCCGTTTCTGGGCATTGCTGATGCAGAGTTCTGCCAGCAGTTCAGCTTCAGCGGTATGCTGGTTCAGCCAGAGACTAAAGGCATCTTTTGCCACACCAGAGACAAAGGCGGCACACTCTCTGGAAGAGAGGCGTTCTTTGGTCTGGCCGGAGAATTGTGGGTCTGCCAACTTGGCAGATAATACGTAGGCGCAGTTTTCCCACAGGTCATCGCCACCGAGTTTCACGCCACGGGGCAACAGGTTCCGGAACTCACAGAACTCCCGGATCGCTTCCAGCAGGCCGGTTCTCAGGCCATTCACATGGGTGCCGCCCAGCGGGGTGGGAATCAGGTTGACATAGCTTTCCGTCAGCAGTTCACCACCCTCGGGTAACCATTGGACGGCCCAGTCTACCGCCTCGCTTTCCCCTTTCAGGGAACCGGTAAAGGGTTCAGCGGGCAGCACGGCAAAGCCTCTGGTGGCACTTTTGAGATAGTCATTCAGGCCATCTTCGTAGTACCACTCGGTCACGTCTTCAGAAATACGGTCATCAAATTCAACCCGCAGGCCAGGGCAAAGGACTGCCTTGGCCCGGAGAATATGCATTAGCCTTGGTACGGAAAATCGTGGGGAGTCGAAGTAGCTGGCATCGGGCCAGAAACGAACCGTTGTTCCGGTATTGCGACGTCCGCAGGTGCCGGTTTCGTGAAGGTCTTCATCCTTGTAGCCATCTTTAAAGCTGATGGCAGAAACAACGCCGCCACGGCGAACGGTCACTTCCAGATGGCTGGAGAGCGCATTGACCACAGAAACACCCACCCCGTGCAAACCACCGGAGAACTGGTAGTTCTTGTTGGAGAATTTACCACCGGCATGCAGGCGGGTGAGAATAAGCTCAATACCCGAGATGCCATGTTCCGGATGGATATCGGTGGGCATGCCACGGCCATCATCCACTACTTCCAGAGACTGGTCTTTGTGCAGGGTGACCTTGATATGGGAAGCAAACCCTGCCAGAGCCTCATCCACACTGTTGTCGATGATTTCCTGGGCAAGATGGTTTGGCCGGGTGGTGTCGGTGTACATTCCGGGGCGTTTGCGCACCGGGTCGAGGCCACTGAGTACCTCAATCGCCTCGGCATTGTAGTCGTTCTTTACCATGAGTCCTTGCTGACTGATCGCTTTATGATGTAAAGCGTGAAAATGGAGAGTGTAACGAATCGACGGTGATTTGTTCAAACGGATGTCGGAAAATCCTGTTCCAGAAAGTCAAATATTTCTGGTAACACGGTCTCAAAATGATCAAAAGTGTGGCTGCCACCTTCCTGTACGATCGCTCTGCATTGCTGATATTTTTCCACCGCCAGGCGGTAGTCCAGGGTTTCATCGCCCGTCTGTACCATAAGCAGTGTGTTGTCCGGTGATGCTGGTGGCTCTGTTTCCAGAAGGAGCAGCTGCTCAACATACTCTTCGGTCATAACCCAGTCGGCTCCCGTATGGAAGTTTTTCTGGGGGCCGAGAAAGGCTTCGAATCGTTCATGGGGAACGACGGCCGGGTTAATCAGCACCAGTCTTGCCTTTTTCCGGTGGCCATTATCCAGTAGCCAGCGTTGCAGCCAGGTTCCCAGGAAGCCACCAAGGGAGCTGCCAATGATGTAGATATCCCTGAGGTTCAGCGACTTTTTCAGGTGGCTCTGTATACACTGCACAATATCCGATGGAAAAACCGGCAGATCTGGTATCCATAATTCAATATCCAGCCGGTTATCCCGGACATACCCGGTGGTTTGGATAGCCTTGCTTGACTGGGATGAACTGTTCAGACCATGCAGATAAACCAGCAGCGGCTTCATATTTTTGCCCCTATCATTCTATTCACCAGTTCTGCCGGGGAGTGGTCAATCACCAGCTGTTCAAACCAGTAGCGGGTGATAAAGCCTTCATCCACGGCATTCTCCAGCCAGGCCACCAGGTGATCATAATAGCCAGCCGTATTCAGAATGGCGCAGGGTTTACCATGGTAGCCTACCTGCTTATGGGCAATTTCCTGAAACAGTTCATCCATGCTGCCAACACCACCGGACAAGGTGATAAAGCCATCCGCCAGCTCACCCATGGTCTGCTTGCGCTGGTGCATGTCCTGCACATGGATCAGTTCGCTCAAGCCTTTATGGGCCTGCTCCTGTCCGACCAGGGCATGGGGAATCACCCCAACCACCGTGCCACCTCCGGCGATGGCTCGATCAGCGATAGCGCCCATCAGTCCAACATTACCACCGCCATAAACGATGGTGATGCCTTGCTCTAACAGCGAGTCCACCAATGCCTCAGCGGCCTGACGGTACGCTTCCTTACGACCAGACCGGGCACCGCAGAAGATTGCCACTGACTTCATTGCTTATCCCTCTATTTCTCTGCATGGCAATAAGTAGCTAACCATATGAAATCATATATTTCTGACTCCTTGTTCAGGCACTCCCGGCAACCGCTCCTGCGTTGCTCTAGCTCCTGCATCCATGCAGTCGTGCTTCGTTACAACTCCGGTCACATAGCTACGGCTATGTTCCCTCCGTTGTGCCTCGCATAGCACCTGCCCAAGTAGCCAGAAATATGTGATTCCATATGGCCAGCTACTTAGCAAGCATACACAATTAGCTATACTGCTGCCTGTCCTAATGATCAGAATAACGCTCATACCATGCATAATATCGTGATTGACATTGATTATCGGGAAAGGGCTTCAGGGATTGTTGACATACTGCAGGGGCGGGAAGGGATTGTTGTGAACACCGTCTCTCTTGATAGTGGAGATTATAAAATCAACAACGACTGGCTGGTTGAGAGAAAAACGCTGACCGATCTGGCGGCCTCCATTATTGATGGTCGGTTATTTCGGCAGTTGAGCCAGTTTAGTTTTCCTTATCGCAAAGTATTACTGATTGAAGGAACTACTGACATGTTGTGTTCATCGGGTATACGACGAGAGTCTATTCAAGGGGCTCTGGTCACAGTGTCACTGTATTTTGGTATTCCCGTACTTCGTTCCATGAACCCGAATGAGACTGCTGCATTATTGATTATGGTGGGGCGACAATGGAGCAAGTTCAGAGGGCTTATGAATTCTGCGGGTATGGGGTCCCGGCCTGTTCCATCTAAAAATCCGGTCCGGCAATCGTTAAATATGCTGCAGTGTTTGCCGGGTGTTGGCTCGCTGAAAGCCCGGGCTCTGTTGCAGAAATTCGGTTCGATTGAAGCGGTCTTGCTGAGTTCGGTTGAAGAGCTGGCACAAACCAGGGGGATTGGCAGAAAAACAGCGCAGGGCATCAAGCAGATGTTGAAGCATTCCTACGCTGGCAAAGCTGAAACTGAATGACCACATCATAGGTCATTCAGTTAAACCTTGATTAACCTTTAACACGAAGGTGCACAAACCACTTGCTCAAACCCACCATCACACCACCACCAATGATATTACCGATGGTAACCGGCAGCAGATTCATAAAGATGTTGCCCAGGCTGATCATGTCGAAATCGGCAGCGGTGTAACCAATCGCCTGCCAGAACTCAGGGCCAGCCACAGTCTTAACCATGTAGCCCACTGGCAACAGGTACATGTTGGCTACGGAGTGCTCAAAACCCGCTACCACAAACGCCGCTACCGGCAGAATGCAGGCCATCATTTTACCCGCAGCTGTGCGTGCACTCAGGGTCATCCAGTAGCACAGGCAAACCAGCAGGTTACAGAGAATACCCAGGATCAGGGCCTGGAAGAATGGATAGCCCAATTTGGCCTTGGCAATATACATGGCAGAGAGGCCTACCTGACCATTGCCGCCTTCCCAGACCCCGCCACCAATAATCAGCAGGGCAAAGAGAATAGAGCCGATAAAGTTACCAACGTAAACCAGCCCCCAGTTTTTAACGATGTTACGGAACTTCAGTTTACCCGTTGCCTTGCCCATCAGCAGCAGAGTACTGCTGGTAAACAGTTCGGCACCGCAGAGCACTACGAGCATCAGGCCGGTACTGAAGACAATACCACCCACCAGTTTGGACATACCGTAAGGCATGCTTTGGGCACCGGCCATCACTACGGTATAGAACATGCCGGCAATGGCAATAAAGATACCGGCCATAATCGCCAGGATCATGGTTATCTCAGGGTGTTTTTTGGCTTTGCCTATTACTGCCTGCTCAGCCAGCTTTGCCATTTCCGCAGGAGGAACCGCACCATAGTTGGGCATATTTTGAACTTGCATGGGGTTATCCACAGCCAATCGATGTTGGCGCTAAGTCTACCAGTGAGAAGAATCGGGTATCAGAGTGGTAAATTCATCGGGTATTACGAAAAATACTTAGTACATGGCGTGAACACTTCATAAATTGAATCAATGAACAAAAACAGTGCATTAAAAAATAGATAGAGTTTGTGCAAAAGAACAGTTGCTTCTTGTGATAAATACAGCGACGATAAAATGAGTTGTGTTATAAAAATGCTGTTCAATATCCACAGGCATCGAGCATACCGTTTTCCGGTTCTTCACACACCAATGGAGAAAAGGATGGAGGGAAAATGCCATGAATAGTCATCTGCTGATCATTGCCCTGGGAGTCACTGTTCTCGGCTCTGCGCAAGCAGACGACCATGGGCAGATGCCTGGTGATGTTGAACTGCTGCCGGAGCAACACGCGGCAGAATCCCCGGATAAGCCCTCTACCTTGGAACTGAGCAACCAGTCATTAAGCCCGGCTGATAACGCCAGAGGCCTGCGCATTGATTATCAGCCTTTTGATAACAACTTCAGTATGTCGGCTGGCAGTTTTCGCCATGCGGCAAAAGATTCACAGAATTCACGCTACAACAACAAAACCTATCTTGGTGTAGGTTGGAAGAAAATGGTGGATCAGGCAAGGCTGGGTGTTCGGGTTGATATTGGTGCTGTTTATGAAAATAATGAAGGCAGCAATCTTGCCGCCCCTACGGTTAACAGTTTGAAATCCATCTCAAGAAACAACGTTGATGAAACGACAACTGCCCGCTGGCAGCCTGTGATCAGTTTTGGGGTTTCCTATCGTTTCTAGCGCATCCAAGCCTTAATACCCACGCATCTTCACACCTGCAGAGGACGGCCTTTGACAGTCCATTTAAATGGCTTGGCCATCCTCTCATTGAAGAACTCAATAAAACCGTAGAGCCGTACCTTCAGGTCCTCTTTGGAAGTGAAGCTGTTCCTTTTCAAAAACCTTCTGACCAGGATGGAAAACCAGATTTCAATCTGATTCAGCCAAGACCTGCTTGCGTCTCGTGTTTTCGTGTCACATCAAGACAAAAATCACCGACCTCGGATAACAAGGCGGAACTTTTTTACAGAGCGATTGCTCTAAGCATCCACCTATTCGGACAGATGGCAAGTTACCATGCAACCACTAAATACCGGGGGTTACCCTGGCTTGCTACCAGCCAGTGCTGCCGGAACCTCGAAAACTTCGGAGAAAGTAGACGACACTTATTTACCGACCTATGCAAAACAGATTCCCCGTATCTCTGTTCCCGACGATCCGGGAATATCCGGCAGAGTCGGGTTACAGCCCACTTATGGTCATAATCTGTCTGTGGCCGTGCAATCCGGAGTCAGGACTGACGGTCTGGCTGCTGCAGGAACCGGCGACAACCGTTGTATGGTCGCACATTGCACCGGCGCTGCCAGTAAGGTCCCTCTGAATTGTGCAGTTGAGTGCGGGGATATCAATATGGTGGCATGGCTGTTGCGCAATGGCACCGAGGTTAATGGCCGCGAGGAAGGGTTGCGGAAGCAGCATAAAGCCCTCAGGTTCCCCGGCAGAGAAGGGTTTACCCCATTGACCCGGGCAGCCATGTACGGGTTAGTTGACATCGCGAGGTTACTGCTTGAGTCTGGAGCTCGTGTTGACCACCCCGATTGCAAGGGCATGACGCCACTGGCCACAGCTGCGGCCTTGGGTAACACTGAACTTATGCAACTGTTGATTGATTGCCAGGCGGATATTAACAGCAATACCCTTGGCTGGCCGACTCCCCTGACTCAGGCTGCCAGGAACGGACAGGTCGGGGCGATAAGCCTGTTACTGGAGCATGGAGCGGATATTTACAGCTTTGCCTACGGAGGCGGAACGCCACTGACTCAGGCTACCATGCATGGGCATACCGAGAGCGTACGAATGTTGCTGACTATGGGAGCCGACGCCAACAGTAATAGTTCTGGAAGGGGGACGCCACTGTGCAAGGCTGCGGGCAAGGGTTATATTGAGATTGCCCGGCTACTGGTGAGTCATGGAGCCAACATTAACAGGTTTGATGGCGGCTATTTCAGGTCAAATTCCCTGAGCGAAGCTGTCAAGCATGGGCATGTTCAGCTGGTTAAGCTGTTGCTGGAACATGGTGCGCATTGGCAAGGTCCGGGTATGGAGAAAGGTCTGCTTAGAGTAGCTGTTGAGAAAGGTTGCATCGAGACCGTGAAATTGCTGTTGAAGCATAATGCGGATGATGTAAACGGCGGAGGATTCAGACCACTTTCACCACTGTCAGGGGCAGTCAAAAAGAGGGATATTGATTTAGTGAAACTTCTGTTGCAATTCGGTGCAGATCCTGATTGTAATGCCTTAGGTGGTGTCTATCCCCCCAATCCGCTGGCCACTGCGGCTGAATTTGGGCGAATTGAATTTGTTGAACTGCTGTTGCAATCCGGTGCCGATGTTCACGGCCATACCTTTGGGAAGAATTCGCCCTTGACGCTTGCGGCGGCTGCAGGACATTACCAGGTGGTGCAGTTATTGTTGCAGCATCAGGCGGACGTTCATAGCCGTACCAAGGGTAATGATACTCCTTTGACACAGGCGGCGGCTCAAGGGCATTACCAGGTAGCGCAGTTATTGTTGCGGCATAAGGCGGATGTTAATAGTCACTCCTCTGGTCTTGCTACTCCTTTGACGCAGGCGGCTATTGCAGGACATTACCAGGTGGTGCTGTTATTGTTGCGGTATAAGGCGGATGTTCATAGTCGTGACGTTAGAGATGGTACTCCTCTGTTCTGGGCCAACAAACGAGGGTTCTGGAAAATTGCTTTTGAACTGATCCACTACGGCAGCTGTCCAGAGAGAAGCCTGTCACCGAATGTTATCAGTACAGTCACTCAGAAATTTGGCTTCAACCCACAAGAAACTACTCTCAGTCTGGAAAGTTTGTGCAAGAGGAAGCTGCATGATTTGCTTGATAGACGAACAATATCTTCTTTAAATTTGCCTTATGGTTTGAAAAATGCACTTCTGAAGGAAAATTTTTTCCCATAAGTCCATGGCCTCCGCAGTTCAGCTGCCTGGCTCCCTTATAACCAGAGCGACAGATTCCCACGTTCCACAAAAGAACCTGAAATCAGTTCATGTCCCGGACAGCGCCCAGTCAGTAACCGGATTACCCCCTGAACTTCTTCATCTCGCCTGGGGGCATCTTCCGCTGCGGCGTCATGATAGATGATCGCCAACGACAACAGGTTTTTTCAGATTCAGAGAAATACATCAGATCGAATTTCTCCAGTAGCTCGATGTACCACATCAGATTGTTCCGGGCCAATATATGGCAGCAGGTGTGATCCGGCTTCCTTACCCCATAAAAATGGAACATAAAAAGGAACATCCCACTTTCACCACCAAAATAACGTAATCATTTGATTTTGAAGCATATATTCTATTCGAATATATGGTTGGCACGATATTTAATCGTTTAAAATCAAAATGTTACCAAGGGGTGGTGAAGGTCGGAACATAAAAAGGACACCCACTTTTATCGGTCGAAAAGTCTATGGGTGTCCTTTTTTTTTCTGCTTTTTTTTTCTGGGTTAACAGTTTGAAATCCATCTCAAGAAACAATGTTGATGAAACGACAACTGCCCGCTGGCAGCCTGTTATCAGTTTTGGGGTTTCTTATCGTTTCTAGTGCATGGTTTCAATGCAATTGATGGGCTCTTTCCTTGACCTCCAAACTCCGTTCGTCTTGAGCGGAGTCGAAAGGCGTAAACTCCATACCCTGAATACTGTGCCAATCACCCTTCGACTCCGCTCAGGGGGAACGGAGATTGTACGTCAAAATCATTGAAACCATGCACTAGTGCAGATAGGCGCTAATACCACACCGCTATCAGGAACCTCGGTAACGAGGCACAGTCGTCTTCTATGGCGTGGTTTTCATTGGCTTAAGCGCAGCCGTCTTCTTTTCTTCCGGCTTAACGGCAGTAATCGTATTAATGTGCATCCCTTTTAATACATTCAACGCCTGATTCAGCTGATAATCCTGGGCCAATAGCTCCGCTGCCTCTTTCTCTGCCTTACTGGCCCTGGCTTTCTTACTGTTGGATGAATCATCTTTATTGCCATTGCTGAGATGTCGTTGCAAATCGGCTTCCTTATACTGCTGAGGGGCATCAATCGGGGTTACTTTGGCACGCTGGACCAAAATATCCGGTTTAATTCCTTCGGCCTGGATGGATCGACCATTGGGCGTATAATACAAGGCAGTGGTCAGTTTTAATCCCTTGGCTGCATCAACACTCAACGGTAAAACGGTTTGTACCGACCCCTTGCCAAAAGACTCGGTTCCCATCAGCACAGCTCGCTTATGATCCTGCAGGGCACCGGCAACAATTTCGGAGGCTGAGGCTGAACCGCCATTGATTAACACCACCAACGGGACGCCCTCTGACGGGTCATCAACCGATGCGCTAAACCTCAACTCAGAGTTTGGAATACGACCTTTGGTGTAAACAATCAACCCTTCGCTGATAAAGGCATCGGTAACGCCAACCGCAGCCTGCAGCACACCACCCGGATTGTTGCGCAGGTCAAGAACCAGCCCGTTAAGCTTGCCGTCTTTCTGTGCTTGCTTGAGTTCTTTCAAGGTATCCACCAGCTCATGGCCGGTATCCGCCTGGAACTGACTGACACGAATATAACCATAACCCGGCTCAAGATGTCTGGCCCTGACACTCTGGACTCGGATAACCGCCCGTTCCAGGGCAATCTCAAGGGGCTTCTCCACACCCTCACGGACAATCGTCAGCTTGATCGGGGTGCCTGCCTTACCGCGCATCTTATCCACCGACTCTCCCAGGCTCATTCCCTTAACCGATACATCATCCAGCTTGATAATCAAATCCCCGGCCTGAATGCCGGCTTTTGCGGCAGGTGTGTCATCAATGGGGCTCACCACCTTGATAAAGCCATCTTCCATGCCCACTTCAATACCCAGGCCACCAAATTCTCCGGAGGTATTTTCTTCCAGCTCTTTGAAGTCATCCGGTTTCAGATAAGCAGAATGAGGATCAAGCCCGCTGAGCATTCCCTGAATGGCATTTTCCAGCAACGTCCTGTCATCGACTTCCTCAACATAGGCTTTTTTGATGCGTTCCATGACTTCGGTGAAGGCCCGAAGTTCATCAAGCGGCAGCTTTCCTTTTGGCTGCTCACCGTGCCCGGTGTCCTGGTCTACTGGAGACTGGCTGTTGATTTCAGCGGCAGGAGCCTTTGGGGGCTGTTCTTCCTGAACAGCCGTATCAGCCCAGCCATTGAATGCCAGTCCGGTAGCCAGCACCAGGGCCGATGCCTTGATAAGCCGGTGGAGGTTAAAAATCAAATTCATGAATGCTCCCGAGCATTATTTAATTCAGTGAAGTATAGAAATTACTTATCGGTATCACCGTTTGAAACTACACTGAGTTCGGGATACTCTCCGACAGTGGTACATGGTTTGGATTCCCTTACTCACTTACGGCCAAGCCATAAAGATGGGTCTTGGGGTTTGCCCTTCAGGCGCACTTCAAAATAAACGCCCTCAGTCTGCTGCCCTCCACTTTGACCACTCAACGCCAGTGGCTCACCCGCCAGCACCGTATCACCTTCCTGCCTGAGAAGGGTGTCATTGTGAGCGTACAGCGTCAGGAAATTATCACCATGGTCAACGATCACCAACAGGCCGTAACTGCTCAGCCAGTCGGCAAAGATAACCCGGCCATCATGCACGGCATTAACTGTTGTTCCGGAGGTTGCGGCAATAAACATGCCCTGCCAGCGCATGCGTGTTTCCGGATTCTGATCGTTGAACTTAAACAACACGCGTCCTTTTACCGGCCATAACAGCTTGCCTTTACGATTGTTGAAAGACTCACTGTTACCGAGCTGCCGACTGATAATACTGGCCAGCACCTTATCCAGCTTTTCTCGCTCCTGTTCCAGCTGTTTAAGCGCTTTTCCTCCCTTTTGATAACGACTCGCCAACTCACTCAACCGCTGTTTACGTTCAGACTGCTGTTTGACCAGGGACTGCTTTTTCTGGTCAATCACGGCTTTTTCCTGATTCAGTCGGGAGAGGAGGGTTTGCTGGTCATGTTCCACAGATTTCAGTTCCGCAAGGGTTTTCTCATACTCACGGATAGACTGAAGTTGTGCCTTTTGAAAGTAATCAAGATAAACGAGTTGTCGGGAAACACTGTCCGGATCTTCCTGGTTCAGCAATAGCTTGATGCGGCTGTCACCCAGACTCTTATAAAGCGATTGCAGACTCCGGGCAACCTGAACCTTTTGTTGTTCACTCTTTGCCGTCAGTCGCTGCTGACGGCTCTGGAGCTTTTTTATTTCGCCCTGCCCCTCCTTAAGGCGAGCTTCCAGCGTGATGATATCGGTGTTCAGTTGTTGAATGGCCTTGTCGTTCTTCTGCACCTGTTTCTGGGCAGAAGTTCGTGCCGCATTGAGGGATTCCAACAGCTCTTTCGTATGTTGGATATCACTTTCAATGGCTTTGATTTCTGCTTCGGTTGCCACCTGTTCATTACTGATACCCAACTGAGGAATGATTGAGCAGGCAGCAAACAACAGTGCTGTGAACATTTTTTTATATCTGCCCGGGAGCAGCGAATTGAAAAGCATCATGGGAGGTGTCTTTGGCTATTGGCGAAAATTCTAAGTAGTTGGCCAAATGGAATCGTATATTTCTGGCTAAGTGGGCAGTTACTATGCAAGGCACAACGTAGGGAGCATAGCCGTAGCTATGTGACCGTAGTTGTAACGCCGCAGAGTGACTGCCCACTTAGTCAGAAAATACGATTTCATTTGGTTAACTACTTATCAGTATGCCTGCAATTAAAGACCAGATATAGACAGGGGGTGACACTCAATTCAATGAATGCCACGGGCGGTTACTCTTGATTAAAACCGCAACGAGCGCAACATTCGTTGTTATGATTCAAGGCTCAAGCTGCCTTTATGCCAGTCCTAAATACAATACACCACCCTGGAAACGGACAAATGACTGTATTATTGCGACCAAAAGACCCGCACAGGCCAAGTCTGGCAGGGCTTGTTGCGCTCGTTGCTTTTTATTTCAACTGTTCAGGCAAGGCGATATTTCGGATAGGGTCGCTGTATAACTCAGCTCTACCGGCACCGGTGATACCACTTATCATCACCAGCGCCTCAAATCTGCAGCCGCAATAGGGAGTGAGAAGTACTGTCCCCACATCATCTCCCCGGAGTCAGTTTGTGACTGTCATTGATTGACTTAAGCGATATTTTCATTTCGCACAAAAGGTTTTTCGCACTACCCTGCTCGAAATCTAACTGAAATAGTTTATTGATCAGGTTTGTGACATTCCTCATGGTCCATTTACGGGATTTAATGCCAAAATCAGAGGGTTTCTGGCTTTCCAGGATTGTCCTGAGTTCCTTTTTTTGTTTATCCGTTATGCGATGAGCCTTCATGCTGATGATGTGATCAGATGTTGAGCTATATATTCCACACAGTGGCCGTGGCGTTGGATGTTGTCTAAAGAGTCTGGACAGTTCCAGCTCTTTCCTGTTTCCCGACAAAAAATCCCGAATATACTCATCAAGGGCATTTTTAGGTAAGAATTTTTTCGATTCCTCAATCAGCCCCTTATATTCTTTTAACTCCGCTAAACGTTGATAGTACTCCTGCTCCCGGGTACAAGAATCCGCTGTTGCAGATTCCGGAGGGTTATAGCAGTCCATATCGTTAGCAGTCGGAGGGGTTCTTTGCTCACTGTTATTTCCGGGAAAGTCAGTTTCTACTATTGGCATTTCATATCGTTCGAACGTCTGATTACCCATTATGTTGAACGATGGTTCATCATGTTCGCTAAAATCATAATATTGCTGACCTGTGAAGCCCTCGCCAAAATACCCCTCGGAATAAACAGGCCGAACAGAACGATAACCTCTCTCAAAACAGCAAGCATCACCTTCAATCCGGGCACCCGCACTGGCAGCCATTGCCCTCATGGGTACCACCTCTGTGCAATGATGTGTGCAAAAGCGGGCAGGTTCACCTGCAATCCGTGGTAACTCAACGTTGCCATAACCTACGAAGGTCGGTGTTGGAGCTAAATAAATATATCCGGGATAAATCATGAAGAAAGCCCAAATAAACAATAATTAACGTGATCGATATCAACTAGACAACTAAATTGGCAAGAAATTTCATAAGTTCGAAGTATTCCTCTGGTACAATACAAGTTGCATTGTGATTAAAGCAGGTGTTCATGAAACTGACTTTTCTGGGAACTTCGGCCGGCATGCCCACCACCGAAAGAAATGTCACGGCACTGGCACTGGCCATCGATGATGCCAGGCAATGGTATCTTGTGGACTGCGGTGAAGGTACGCAACATCAGCTGCTTCGCTGTCGCTATACCCTCAAAAATCTTAAAACCATCTTTATTACTCATGTTCACGGCGATCACATGTATGGCCTGCCCGGGCTGATTACCTCTGCCAGCATGCAGGGTCGGCAGGCCCCCCTGACCATCTGCGCGCCTGACGGCGTTCGGCAGTTTGTGGAGGCGGCATTACACTATGCCGATGTTCTGGAACTGCCATTCGCTATTGAGTTTATTCGCAGCGACCAGTCGGCTTTTCACTATCAGGATACCCGGGTTGCTGTCACGGCTCACCAGCTCTCCCATCGTGTGCCAAGTTTTGCCTATCGTTTTGCGGAAAAAACACTCAGTACCCAACTGAACATTCAGCAACTGACGACACTGGGCGTTCCCAGGGGAGAGCTATGGGGGCGTTTGCAAAAAGGGCAGGCCATTACTCTTGAAGATGGCCGGACGATACTCCCTGAACAGGTTCTGCAACCACCACCCGCCAGCCGGGTTGCCATTATTGCGGGTGATAACGATAAGCCGGAATTGCTTATTGATGCACTGCAAGGCAGTCATCTATTGGTTCACGAAGCCACACTCACCGAAGCCGCCCTGCAAAAAGCCGGACCAGTCTGGATGCACAGCTCAGCCCGAATGGTTGCTGAAGCAGCAGAGGCCAGCGGTGTTCCCAATTTGATTCTTACCCACTTCAGTGGCCGCTATCAGCGTTCTGCTGAGGCTGGAGCCAACAGTATCCATGCGTTAAAGGCAGAAGCTGAAACGTACTATTCGGGTAATACAGGCATGGCCCGTGATTTCAGTACCTGGGTAGTGGATAGGGACGGCCGACTGGTTGAAGCAGATTGAAATCTGGTTTTCCATCCTGGTAAGAAGGTTTTTGAAAGGAATACCTCCCCCATGGGTAGCGTTTATCCCTTACCTATTTTTTCCTTTTCACTCTGAGGTCTGCGCTGATGCCATAAATATTTACATCGACCTGTTCTACCACCATGAAGTCATTGCCAGAAGTGATAATACGGCGTGCACGATCAAGTACATCGCCTGCCGACGTGTGATCAAACTCCAGGTATTCACCGCTCAGGGCAATAACAACATCCTCCATGGAACGGGGCAGCACATCCTCGGATACGTTGATAACAATTTTTGAATCAGAATCCAGTCGGATTTTTCCAGTGGCCTTAAGCAGGGGCTTATTCCAATTATGATCTTCTGGAAAAGGATCAAGTTTTGTTATGGTGATATACGTGGTTCCTCCGGAGCCATTAAAGTCAGCCACAACGGATCCCTGTTCAAACGATAACGTACCTTTATTCCTTACATTACCGCTGCTGGTGATGACCCCAAGGGAAGCGACCGCCCCCATACTATTGACAAAGTGCCCATCACTCCAGTAACTGCCAGCGGTCAGTGTTCCCTCATTGATGGCCGTAAATATACTTCCGGAAATATTCAGCCCCATAGCAACATTAACGGAGCCACCCGCTCTATTGGTAAAAGGGCCGTTGACATTCATATTACCGTTTATGTTGATTGAGCCAGCGTTATCGATACCGGCAGAATCATAATTTTCGCTCACAGAAAGCATATTGCCCCGAACCATGACCTCTTCAGCCATTACCGGGGAAGCCAACGCAGTTGAAAGCCCGGCCGTAAGAACTAATCTGATAAACGGCTTTTTATATTTATCCATGTGTCTTATTTCCTTCATCCCGGTTTAAACAGTAGAAATTTCTGCTCTCACGTTTTACTGTCGACACACACAGGGAGAGTTTTAAAAATCGTGATGTAGAGACAGGCTCAGCTCCCATGGTAGCCAACTCACGACCCGGGCATAAATGGGATGAACCAAATAATTGTTTTGGGGTCAAATGGTCGTGTTTATAATCCAGACTGGGCTTTATTTTGAAACCATCACCCACTGCATCACCATCATTTTTCTCCCATCCAAACACTGCTGGCCGGGTTGATCCAGAAGCCGGTTCAAGCGGGATTTCTGGCCATTCTACCGGTACATTCAGTGGTAAAGGCATCTCAAACCGTCCGCCTCATGGAGATACAGCCACCCCCTTGAGTGAAGGCAAATGTATTGAAGATGCCTTTTGGGAAAAAAAACCATTACAGGGACGACAAATCACTTCTTCAGATGTGCTTGCAGCCTATGGCAACGATAAAACGTCGCTCAGGGGTGGCCTCTTCCTGCAAAAACTGTGCTTGCAGAAAATTCCACACGACAACAGAAAAGTGACCCCGGATGACGTTATTCAAGAATTCAACCGGGTGCCAGATCAAAATAATGAGTCCATGCTGGCGATAGAGCATTTCAAAGATGAGTTAGCCAGCGCCCATGCCGCCGAGGAAGCGCGGTTGAAAGTGGAATGTTATCTGAGGGGGGATGTGGGGAAAGGCCTGCAGGTGACTAAGGATGAGGCGTTGGCAGCCATTGAATTTCTTCGCAAGGAAGAGTCGTTCCCATTGCCGTTAGCGCGCTTTAAAAGTCAATTTAGCCTGAGGGACCTGGCGAGGCATGGCCAGCGTGCGGCTCCTGTTGCCGTTCAGAGAGATAACCCTTTCCGTATGCCCGGTAATGAAATAGAAAATACCTCAGCCAATCAGCGTTACCGCAAGTCCGGCTGAAACCATTATTAAAAACAGGCGGACCGGATTTGTGGACAATCAGGCTCCGCCGTTAAATTTGCTAACACCGTGTTGATTTTGAACACAGAGTTTATCCCTAACCTATTTTTTCCTTTTCACTCTGAGGTCTGCGCTGATGCCAAAGATATCCATCTCGACATGTTCTACCACCAGGAAGTCATTGCCAGAAGTGATAAGATGGCGGCCCGCACGATCAAGCTCTGAGCCCGTCGAATCGTGATTAAACTTCAGGTATTCACCACTCAGGGCAATAGCAACCCTTTTCACGCTATCGGGCATCGCACCCTCGGCTACGTTGAGAACGATCTTTGAGTCAGAATCAAGTCGGATTCTTCCAGTGGCCTTAAGCAGGGGCTTATTCCAATTATGATCTTCTGGAAAAGGATCAAGTTTTGTTATGGTGATATACGTGGTTCCTCCGGAGCCATTAAAGTCAGCAACGACGGATCCCTGTTCAAACGATAACGTACCTTTATTCGTTACATTACCACTGCTGTTTATCACCCCAAGGGATGCGACCGCCCCTGTGTTGTTGATAAAGTGCCCATCACTCCAGTAACTGCCAGCAGTCAGTGTTCCCTCATTGGTGGCGGTCAATGTACTTCCGGAAATATTCAGCCCCATAGCGACATTAACTGAGCCACCCGCTCTATTGGTAAAAGGGCCGTTGACATTCATATTGCCATTTATGTTGATTGAGCCAGCGTTATCGATGCCGACAGAATCATAATTTTCACTCACAGAGAGCATATTGTCTCGGACCATGACTTCTTCAGCCGTCACCGGGGAAGCCAGGGCGGTTGCAAGCCCGGCCATGACAATGAATCTGAGTACTGGTTTTTTATACCTGTCCATGGGGCTTATATCCTTTTTCCGGAGTTAAACAATAGAGATTTCAGTCCATTCGCTTTCTGTCGGCACGCTCAGGGAGGAATTTAAAAATGAGGTGGCTATCGCAAAAAGCAGGTCTTGACGATAGCCGGTGACGTCCATTCCGGATTAAAAATCCAGCATGTAGTCCTTAGTGTTTACCGGGGTTTTCAGCTCTCCAGTCGCTTGCAGATAGTCAGCAAATGCCTGATAACGGCCCGCATCCCTGGCGGCAGGTCGCAGATCAAAACGGGGAATGGTGTCAAACCAGGCGCGGTGGTTCAGTTCATTATCCAGTTTCTCCGGGTTGTAATCCCTGAAGATCTCCCAGGATTTTTCCGGGTTATTCACAATATATTGAGTGCCCAGTTCAATCGCCCTGAGAAAACGACGAATAGCGTCTTTATCGTGCTGCTTGCTGTTGGCGATAAAAATCAGTTCATCGTAAGGCGGGATATTGTTTTCCTCGTAATAGAACATACGGCCCTTACGCCCTTCAATCGCCAGCTGATTCAGTTCGAAGTTACGATACGCGCCCATGATGGCATCCACCCGGCCACTCATCAGGGAAGAGGAGAGGTTCCAGCCCACATTGACCAGTTTTACATCCCCGGCACCAAACCCGTAGGGTGCAAACAGCGTGTCCAGAATGGCATTCTCTATGCCGCCAATATTCAAACCGATGGTTTTACCTTTCATATCCTTCAGGGATTTGATCGGGCTGTCATCCAGAACCAGCAGGCCGTCCAGGGGGGTGGCCACCAGGGTTCCGGCCCAGGCAAGGGGAAGGCCGTTGGCTACTCCGTGAATCATGCTGGGCTGATAGTAAACGGCAAGGTCCACCTTTTCTGCCGCCACCAGTTTGGGAGGAAGGTTGGGGTCTGCCGGTTCCTGAATAGTCACCGTAAGCCCCTGGTCTGCAAAGTAGCCATTCTGCCGGGCAATGATGATGGGGCCGTGATCCGGGTTGACAAACCATTCCAGCATCAGGGTCAGCTCTTTCAGCTCCCTGGCCGGTGCGGTGCTGGATACCTGACTGGCGCTGGCCTGCAGGCTGACGGACAGCAGCCATGCCATTGCCCATAAAAAAGTGTGTTGCATCAGTTTATTCATTTCTTATTCCTGGGAAGTCTCCGGTTGCCACGGAATGAGTCTGCGTAAAACACGGTCGGTCGTGTAGTAAAGGGTCACGGAACAGAAGGCCAGCACGGTGAGCGCAGCAAACATCTGGTCAGTCCAGAGTCGTGCATTGGCCTGAAGCATGAGATAGCCAAGGCCAGCGCTGGAGCCAACCCACTCCCCGACAACGGCACCAATCGGTGCCACCACAACGGCTACCCGCAGCCCGGAAGCCAGGGCTGGCAGTGCCGCAGGCCAGCGGATATGGCGCAGAATGGCCAGCCGGCTGCCGCCCATGGTCTGGGCCATATCCAGCCAGCCCTGGTGGGTATGGCGCAGTCCGTCATAACAACAGGTGGCCACGGGGAAAAAGATCACCAGAATGGTCATCACCACTTTCGACGTCAGGCCGTAACCAAACCAGAGCATCAATATCGGTGCGAGCGCAAAGACCGGAATGGCCTGGGTAATCAACAATGGCGGTAAGAGCCAGGGTCTTAACACGGTAAAATAGACCAGCACCAGCGCCAGAATAATACCCAGCAGAACACCAAGTAACAGACCCAGCAGCATTTCACTGAGGGTAACCAGCGTGTGTTCCCACAGCAGGCTGGCATTGTCTACCATGCTGTTGGCCACCGCTAACGGACCGGGAAGGATGTAGGATGGCATCTCAAAGGCCATCACCAGGGTATGCCAGAGCACCAGCAGGCCAATAAGAACGACAAAGGGTTTGACGGAGTCTTTCATTCTTTATGGCACTCCAGCCTGTTCATCAAACGACTCATGACGTAAACGATCCAGCAGTTTGCCCTGTAAGGCCAGCAGGTCATTATCATCCAGTGAGCGGGGTGTCTTGCCCGGTGGCGTAATGGCATCCGTCAGTCGGGCCGGGTGCCCCCTCAGGTGATAAACCTCATGGCCAAGGCGCAGGGCTTCCAGGGGATCGTGGGTGATTAACAGCACCGTACGGTTCTGTAACAGCTCACAGGCCAGGTCTTGTAAATTGAGCCGGGTGATGGCATCCAGTGCGCCGAAAGGTTCATCCATTAATACCAGTGGCCGGTTTTCCATCAGGGTCCTGGCCAGTGCTACCCGCTGGCGCTGACCGCCGGACAGATGCTGGGGCAGAACGTTGGCTTTTGCGCTCAGGCCTACCTTTTCCAGAATGGACATGGCCTGGTCCCGAACCTCGGCTGACAAGAGCGGACGACGGGTGAACACATCGGTCAGATTGCGGCGCAGGCGCTGCCCCAGGGTGATATTGTCCAGTACCGAAAACCAGGGCAGCAGCAGGTCCTGCTGCGCCATCCAGGCGATTCGGTGATGAACCGAAAAGCCGTCCTGACAGACCACTTCCCCCGTTGTCTCGCCCGCAGGCAGACCGGCAATCAGACGCAACAGACTGGTTTTGCCCACCCCGCTGCCACCCAGAAGGCAAGTCCACTGGCCGCCTTTAAGGGTCAGGTTGAGGTCGGTAAAAACACAGTGGTTGCCAAATCTCAGGCTGGCCTGGCGGATAATCACATCAAACATGCGTTGCGGTATTCTCTATGACCAGGTTCGGTAAAAGTGATGGACCGGGCCATGGCCGGAACCGATGTTCAGATGGTCGGCATGGCCAATGGCATCGGCAATGTACTCCTTGGCAGAGCGCACGGCATCGATCAAAGGGTAATCCCTGGCCAGCAAGGCAGTGACAGCAGACGACAATGTACAGCCTGTCCCGTGGGTGTTACGGGTTGCCACCCAGGGAGACTCAAGTTGGTGCAGGGTGTTACCGTCATGGAACAGATCAACGGCCTTCTTATTGCCCTGGTCTGAGGTAAGGTGGCCGCCTTTGAGCAAGACTGCACTGGCTCCCAGGGCCATCAACGGGTCAATCATGGCGACCATGGCTGCCAGTGACTCAGGTCGGGGGCAGTTCAGCAGAACCGCTGCTTCCGGCAGGTTGGGGGTAATCAGGGTTGCTTTGGGAATCAGTTTGCGACGCAGGTTATCGATGGCGGCTTCCTGAAGCAGAACATCACCGCTGGTGGCCACCATCACCGGGTCAACCACCAGGTATTTCGGCTGGTAATCACTGACCGCGCGGGCAACCGCATCAATCACTTCAGGCTGGCTCAGCATGCCCACCTTGGCGGCAGAAATGTTCAGGTCGGAAAAGACCGAGTCCAGCTGCTCCCGGACAAAGGCGGGTGAGACATCAAAAATACCCTGAACACCCACCGTGTTCTGTGCGGTCAGCGCAGTGATCACACTGCAGCCATAGGCACCAAGGGCTGAGAAGGTTTTCAGGTCTGCCTGAATGCCGGCACCACCGCCACTGTCAGAACCGGCAATGGTCAATGCGATGGGTGTAGAAGACATAAGCTCGCGCAGCTCCACAAGAGAAACTCCATATCATCAGGACTGGCGGGAACAACGGGCGGGGTGTTGCGGTTCCTGTCGGGGCAATAAAATGCATTGATTAACAGGCATGCACGATGGTCAGTACATCAGGGGTTTAGCAGCTCTCAGGCCCGTCGGTTTCCTACGCCAGCATTATCTGGTTCAGGTTCAATGGGTGTATCTCAGTTCTGCCATCACTGGCAGAACACCCCAACCAACACCGGCGGAGTCTATGGGGTTTGCCACAGGCTGTCCAGCGATTGAGTGATTTGGTGCTTATCCGGTTTTACGGACCAACCAGAAATACAGCGGGTATGGCAGGTGACGCAGAAGCGCCATGATGGCGGCAAACATGCGCGGGAAGCGAATCTCGAACTGCCGCCCCTTCATCCCTTTGACGATGACCTCCGCCGCTTTATCCACCTCCATCAGAAAAGGCATGGGGAACCGGTTCTTGCTGGTCAATGGTGTTTTGACAAAACCCGGGTTGATCACTTTGATATCAATACCCTCTCGCCAGAGCTCCGAGTTCAGGGACTCCGCCATATTGATTAACGCCGCCTTGCTGGCACCATAGCCTGCTGCTTTGGGCAGGCCACGATAGCCTGCCAGCGACGCATTAATGGCAATCACCCCTTTACCCTGTTTTTTCATGGCAGCGATCAGTGGCTCAAGGCAGTGGCAGACCCCCATCAGATTCAGTTCCATCTGTTGACGCACCACATTGCTGGTAAACTCCGCAGCAGGTGAAGCGATATAGGTGCCGGCATTTAAAATCGCCTGGTCAATGGCACCATGATTGGCAATGATTTTGTTGACCGTCTCATTCACGGCTGTTTGATCCGTCACATCCAGCGGATAGGGAACAATCCTGCCCGGCAGTTCATCTGATTGCCTGGCCAGTGCTGCCAGCCGTTCTTCATTTCGGGCACTGGCCGCTACGGTCACTCCTTCCCGGGCCAGGGCAATGGCAACCGCTTTGCCAATGCCCTGGCTGGCTCCGGTGATCCAGACCACCGGAGCATTAGAAGGCGTTGTATCCTGAGTAGAGTTCATATCTGCTGCCTTTATGGTTCTTCTTCTGGCCCGGGTTTTTCAAAGGCGACCGTTAAAGTACCCAGCTTGATCCCCCATTTGCTCATGGTGGCGACATTCAGTAGTACGCCATCTTCTTGCAGGAACATCCAGTCATCAAAGGTCACCACCCACTCCCGGCCACGGATGGGCAGACGCATCTGGTATTTGAAGTTAAAGGCATTGCCGGCACTGCGGCCAATGGCCTGGCCAACGATATCTCCGGCGGTGCCCAGGTACTGTCCGTCACCCATAATGTTGACCTTCCAGATACGGGTTGACTCGTTACCATCGGAATAGATGAAGCGTTCATCCAGAGTCAGTACACCGTCTTTGACGTCTCCGGTCATCAACACCTTGAACCGCTGTTGAACATTGCCGAACCGGTCCTGAAACATGCCCCAGGCAACGGTTTCCCCGGCAAAGTAGTGTTCAATTTTCAGACTTGGTTCACTAGCTGCATAATCTTCAATATTCATGGCTGAGCACCCCGTCAGCATAAACAGTAGGGTCAGGAGCCAGGCCCGTCCCGACGTCCAATCTTTTATTGTTGTTAACGCGACTCGCATGATGCGGCCTCCCCTGACACAGGTTTGGTGAGTTTGTAGAGGCAAACATCAATACTCCTGAATTGGAAACCGGTCGTGCAGTAATCCAGGTAAAATTGCCACAGGCGTTTAAAGCGCTGATCAAATCCGAGCTGTTCAATGGCAGGCCAGGCCGAAAGAAAAAGCCGTTTCCATTCATCCAGCGTTCTTGCATAGTCGAGACCGAAAGAGAGGGTATTGGTTATGGCCAAACCGGCCTTTTTGGCCTGCTCTTGCATCACCCTGTCACAGGGCAACATACCGCCAGGGAAGATGTAGCGCTGAATAAAGTCAACACCGCGGCGATACTCCTCGAAACGGGCGTCGTCAATCAGAATGGCCTGGATAACGGCGGAACCTCCGGGTTTCAGGCTGCGGTACAGTTTTTCAAAATAGACCGGCCAGTGCTCTTCACCCACGGCCTCAATCATTTCGATGGAAACGATACGATCATACTGCTCATGGATATCCCGGTAATCCGTAAGACTGAACTGATGGGACTGGTTGTCCGACATCTGTTGCGCATAGGCCAGCTGTTCCTGCGACAGTGTTATCCCTTTGTATGCGCCCTGGTGCCGCTGATTCAGCGCCCGGGCAAAGCCGCCCCAGCCACAGCCTATCTCAAGCACGGAATGCCCCGGACGAAGCTCAAGCCAGTCGATAATGGTGTTGTACTTATTGCCCTGTGCGGTTTCCAGGTCCTCATGCTCATCAAAATAGAGGGCGCTTGAATAGGTCATGGTCGGGTCAAGCCATAGCTGGTAAAAGTCGTTGCCCAGGTCATAATGCGCGGCAATATTGCGACGGCTGCCGGAGCGACTGTTACGGCGTATTTTGTGCAACACCCGGTTAAACAGATTGCTGAACCAGTTGGCAGTCATCACCTCCTGCAGATTGTCTTCATTGGCCATGGCCCAGTCGGTCAGCGCTTTCAGGTCCGGAGAGCTCCAGTCGCCATTAATAAACGACTCTGACCAGCCCAGTAACCCCTGGCTGCCTTGCTGGATTAACCCCACCGGATTATGGATATGCAGACAGGGGATGGGTGTACCTGACCGGAACTGCCCCACCATCACACTTTCGTTGCCATCAATGCGCAGCTCAATTCTGCTCACCCCCGCCTTGACCAATCGTTTTTCCAGCCAGGAGAGTACATTTCTCAGCGCAGGGAACCAGGGTTTGCTGGTGATCTCCGTGGAGCTGGTTGAGTTCATGGTTTCTTCCCCCTGTTCGCTGTATTGTTTTGTGAAAAATATTTTGCTTTCTCACCGTTCATCGCGGCGTAGGTCGCAAAATTTTTTTCTTTTGCTTTTCGCGTTTCTGCACGGGTATGGCTGAAAAAGAAATGTCTTGGCGTGTGTGAGTAAATCGATATGCCCTTTAGCCAGAGCCGCAAGGCTTCCCAATGGATGGCCGCCATGACTTTCATGGTTTGCAGTGGCAGCAGCATGGTCTGTTTTACGATAAAACGATCGGTGATGGTTTTGCGCAGCCCTTTGAACACGGCAGTGAACAGCTTGCCGCTGGCATCGTTCAGGTTAATGGCGAGAGTAACCTTCTCTTTGGGGGGCTGGATCCGGAAATGGTAATAGCAGTCCATGGGAAAGAAAGGGGAAACATGCAGTGCTTTATCGGCCTGTTGTTGAAGGGTTGGTTGAACAATCTGCCTGCTATGCGCTATCAGTCGTTGATCGTCCGACTGCTTTTCAGGCTGCTCTCCAGACTCGACGGCCGCCACATAGGAATGCCTTTCGCCAAAGGTATTGCTGACTTCATAGACGATGGCGGTCAGCTGTTGATCCCGATAGCAAAAGTACACCGCCAATGGGTTAAAGGTGTAGCCAAACATCCGTGGATAACAAAGTAAGCTGACGTTATCCGGTGTCTCAATATTATAGTCGTGAAGCAACCGGTTGATCTGTTCCCGCAACGGTGTCTCTGAACCATCACCATGATCACGGGGGTAAAAAGACACAACATTAAACCGGTTAAGGGAAAACAGGGAGAGCTGCTGATCCAGCGCCTCAATGGTGTCCAGATCCAGCAACCAGGAAGCCACCTGATAAGAGAACCGATGTTTCTTCGGTTTGAACCGGTGGTGCATCAGCTCGCCAACATAAATAGAAGAACCTGAGGAAGACTCCATTCTCAAGATTCCTGCTGCCGAGGCTCAGAGGATTCAAGTTGCGTGCTGTCAACACCCGGGTCAAAAAAGCTGCGGCCAAACAGATCCGGACGATGGAGCCGGTCATTTTCCCCTTTGACCTGCCAGGGGCGGCGAATGCCTCCAAGGCTCTCTGCGACAGCCAGGCCGGACTGTAGTCCATCTTCATGGAAGCCATAGCCCATCCATGCACCGCAATACCAGGTACGGTTTCTGCCCTGGAGCTTCCAGATTTTCTCCTGGGCTTCGATCGCGGCGCGATCAAACACGGGGTGGTCATACAGGTAGCAACCATGAATCAGATCGGTGGCCGGCTCCTGCTGGGGATTCAGCGTGACAAACAGTGGCGGACCGTCGAGATGCTGCAGCTTATTCATCCAGTAGGTAACCGCTGGCCCCTGTTCACTGCCAGGGTCTGATGTATGGGAACCCAGATAGTTCCAGCTGGCCCAGGCCTTTTTGTTGTCAGGCATCAGTCGTTCATCGCTGTGCAGCAGAGCCTTGTTCCGTTGAAACATAAAAGCGCCCAGCAAATGCTGTTCAAACTCGTCTGGCTCAGAAAGCAGGCTGAGCGTGGTGTCAGCATGGCAGGCCATAACCACATGGTCAAAATGCCAGTCTTTACCCTGGAAATCGGTCAATTGAACCCGGTCAGGGAACCGTTTTATTTTGCGGATACAGCGATTGGTGAGCGCCGATGTACCCAGCTCATCAATAATCCGCTGAACGTACTCCCGACTGCCTCCTTTCACGGTTTGCCACTGAGGGCGATCCGACAGTTGCAAGAGACCATGGTTTGAGCAGAAGCGCAGAAAAGCCAAAGCAGGGTAGTCCAGCATTTTGTCCGCCGGTGTTGACCAGATAGCAGCACCCATGGGAATCAGGTGGTCATGAATAAACCGTTGACTGAAGCGCTCACGATGCAGCAGCTGGCCAAGGGTCAGGGAGGCATCTATGCCTTGTTCATGCTCAAGGCTGCCCATCCATTTTTCGCTGTTGCGATAGAAACGCAGAATATCAGCCAGCATTAGCCAGAAGCCCGGACGGAACAGGTTGCTCTTCTGGGCAAATAGTCCGGAAAGATCAGTACCAGCGTACTCAGTAGAGCCGTTGTTCAGAGAAACGGCAAACGACATATCCGTAGGGACAAAAGGCACCTTCAGGTGTTTGAAAAAAGCGATCAGGTTTGGATAGGTTTTCTCATTAAAAACAATAAAGCCGGTATCGACGGGAATGGGCTTCTCATCGCCCACAGACACAGTATGGCTGTGGCCGCCGAAGCGATCATCCTTTTCAAATAAGGTCACGTTGTGTTGTTTAGAAAGTAGCCAGGCGCAGGAGAGTCCGCTAATACCGGAACCGACGACAGCTATGTTCATTCCTTTTGTGGACACAAATGAGACTCCCTGTTGATTTTATTCGCTATAAAAAGGTTGGAGTGCCAATAAGTAATTCTTATCTACAAAAACCTTTCATCAGAGCAGTAAGGTACCATGCCAAAAATTTACGAACAGAGTGTCGTAATGGTTCACCCATTTATATGGAAAATCAATCAATAATGTTTCAGCCACTGTAAAAAGAGGCGCATGAGTGCAACAGGCAAGTGGAGCATGACAAAAAACGCACATTGGATTAAAACTTGGGACTGGCCCGGGCTGAAGAGCCTTGGTATAGAATTCTCAAGAAGCATATTTCCCGCCAAAGGCTATCGTGCCCCAGGCCATTACTGATGTTCTGAGTATGGCGGATAACTTAACACGGATATTTCATCAACGTGCTCCCGCTCTCGCTTGTTCTTTGCCGCTTTATGTGAGTTATGCTCAGTCGACCGTACTCCCCGCGCTTCCTGACAAAATCTCCTGGAGCGACAAAGTCCCCGGCTTTGCATTCGCCCTACCTCCGACATCCATGTGGTCGCGCGCGAGATTCGGGGCAGTTTATGAAATATCCGGGTTAATAAAAATATCCAACGGAAATGTGGATGAGCTGCGTCAATCTGTCCGGGAAATTCGACCGAAAGATGCCCGAACGAAGATACCAGCAGATGAGATGGAGCAGCGCAATGAAGAGGCAGTGGAAACCCCGGGATTGACGAAAGATGTCAGCCTGAATGATGTAAAAAAGCCTTTCGTACCAGGTTCAAACCTTAATTGTGTAAAGCTAAAAGTAATTGTGGTTTTTGGCTTTCAGGTTTCAATTGAATGAATGTGTGAGTTTGTAATAAAAGATCATCTGCCTATTCAATCAAAAGACCTGCTATGAAAAAAAATTAAAATGAAAAAGCTATCTAAGTAAATAATTGAACTTTTCTTTGACCGAAGAATCAAACTCGTCAGAAAAACTTTCAACCAGGAGCATTTCTCATGAGTACACCACAATTTCCTACCCAGAGTCCGGCATTTCCGACACAGCCTCCAGAGGTATCAGGTTTCAATAAAACACCAGGCCTTAACGAGTGCGGTGGGGCAAATACGACATCTGTAGTTTTTAATGGCAGAATTGTCGATAAGTATGTTTTAAGTACTTTTTTCAAGGAAATGACGCAAGGGGGAATCAGGCAGCTCGCAGTGGATACTTGTGCTCAGGCTGCACAGGATCATACAACATTCTGGAAAAAAGATAATCTTATTAAAGACCTTAAGGCCTATGGATTGCCCGTAGACTCTAATCACCGTGCACAATTAACGGATCGTAAGACCAGCATCATAATGAATGTTTTCCTAAAAGTAAAAGAAGAAAGCGAGAAAGCGATTGATCAGGGGGGAAGTGGCGATAATCTGGAGGTCGCGAAAGGTTTATGTGATCTTTTGAATGGCACAGAAGTAAGAGTGAATGGGAAAATCCACAAGCCCCATTTTGTTGACATGAAGTTCTTTGCTGGTGAAATGAACAAATGTCAACAGAAACTGGATGCCGCTCGCTCTGCTATTGGTAGCCTTGGGCAAGAGAGTCAGGGGGTAAATGAGCCAGGCTTGCCACCTGCTGAAAATCCGGCGTTCACCATGGAGGGGAAACCATTGTTACCTTCGGGGAATGCTCCGACAATGACACCCACAGCGCCACCGAACTACGATGCAGTTCAAGCTGAAAAGGAGTTAGCGGCGTTGAACACTCAAATTGTTTTTTTACAGCAGGGAGTAACGCAGGATTTTCACAGTCAACCTTTCCAGTACCAATTAAGTTCGGTGCAAACGAACATAGCGCGACTTGGTCTTAACTTGCCGTTGAATCTACAGGAACAATACAATCAGGCTAAAGCCAATCTTGCTGGCCTCCAGCAACAACAGTTAGCCATGCAAGAGGGTGCCAGGGTCATTGAGTTCCATGGCCAGATAGATGGGCTGAAACAGTCGTTGGTACAGAATGAGCCAAAATCAGACAATAGAACTGAAATAAAGGCGCTGGAACGGAAAGTTAAAGCGTTGGATGATCAGATTAGCAAGCTCAGTTCTCCAGAGTCCGGGTGCCATAAGGAAGAACTCAAGGAGCGATTGAGCGACTTAAATATCAGTATCCGTCAGTGGTCTTCAGTGGTTACTGCTACCGAAATCCTGGCAGGCCTGAAAAGTGACCTTGAGGGTTTTCAGTATCAACAATTACCAGAGGAAGTTAGTTCTTTTTCTGCCAAATGTGACTCACTTGATGCAATTGTCAGAAAGATGCCTTCTGGAGATCAGCGAAATCAATTGATTAAGGAGTCCAGTATTCTTAAACAAAGTTTTTCTGAAATTCAGAAAAACGTCCAACAAAATCATTTAATCGCTCAGCTTGAGAAAGCTGAAAATATCATAACAGTGATGGAATTGGACGCTAGCAGTAGTCAGTCGCATCACGTTGAACAGGCCAAAGCAGCATTGCTGGTTGTTGAGTCACTCTCTCTGAAAGAGGGTGCGGATGATTGTTTTGCCAGGCTGAGTAATTTGAGGGAGAGGTTGAGTAAACTTGAAGACTCCGCTGCTGCGTCGGCAGCCGCTGCATCGGCAGCCGCTGCAAAAATGCAATCTTCTGCCCGGGGGGATGCTGAGAAGGTGATTGCGCACATTGAGAAATTAATTAGCGAGGCTGAAGGCCGGTTAAGCGGTCAAGAAAAAAATCGTGAAGCCGTTAATGGAATTCCTCTTAATCAAACTCACATGGATGAAGTTCAGGCGAATCTGCATCAGATCAGTGAAAAAATAATTCAAGAGTTGAATGGGAGGGATCTTCGTGATGAACGTGAACGATTGCAAAGTATGTGTTCGTCTTTGCGCTGCAGACTGGATAAGCTTCAGGGAGGAGGGGCAAGCAGCGGTCAACCCACTGCTGCCAGCGCTCAGACTGTAAGTGGTTATCAGGATCACCCCGAAGTAGTTAAGATCCGTAAAGTGCTGGATGTTGCAGAAGCACCAATTCAAGCTTTAACCAGCAACCCGAATTCTTCTGCTAAAGATGAACTTATTACCACGGCGAGAAGTAATCTGGAACAAGCAACACATATGATTGGCGGGCTCACTGATGAAACACTCAGACCTTCACGGTCAGGTTTGTCATCCAGACTTGGCCATTTGAATAAACAGTTAAGTCTCATTGAATCAGGTGGGGGCCAGGGGCAGGTGACTCCAGCTGAGCCGCAACCGGAGGTTTTGCTGCAAAAAGGGGTCGCTGCGTTTAAAAAAGAGATGGATGAATTTGGCAAGAAGGGAACCGTTTCAAATGCGGGGTTTGCAGCGGCATCAGCCAATATGTCCGCACTGTTAGGCCAATTTGCTGGATCACAGGCAGTGCCGAGCAGCCAAAACGTCCTCCAGCCACCAGTTGCGCATCCTCCGGTCAGGCAAGGTACTCTTCTGCATGCAGGGCCTGTGATGAGACCTGTTCGTGCCAATGGCGATAGCCTGGCGTCATTTGCCGATGCGTTGAACTTCACCAACGCGATCGTATCTGATAGCAGTTACTCTATCGCCAGTGTGGGCATCAAGCCTTCGTCTGAGAAGATCAAATCCCTTGTCACCAGTACAGATATTCCTTTTGAATCTCTGCCTTTCGATGTCCAGGAAAGAATGATGGAAGCTTATAATTTCGGCAATCACTACCCGACAAAGATCAAGCTTGTGCAGGTGTACGCCTTTGCTCCTGACGAGAGCGATTTTAACGGTGCCAGCTTTAAGGTAAGACTTGATAGCATCTTGCCTGATTGCCATCTTAAAATTTACCAGAGTAGCCCTCTTGCACGATACTACAGCCCTCTGGGGGCAAATCTCCGGATGCCTGAGGGCTTAAAGAAAGGGAATCCCTTTTATGAGGCACGCTGGTCTTTAAATGAAAATCTGGACAGACAAAATACAGTCAGTTTCGCCCATGGTTCAGGAGGGGATAGCCATAGCAACCTGGAAAATATTGGTTTTACCCTGGTCGCACCGGTGCTCAAAGCTCTCGGTGCGAGCGCTGAAGAAGCGACATCCGCAGAAGCCGGTTTTGGTATCCCCTTCGGGATTGATTTGAGGAGGCAGCCGGAAGCCGTGCTGAATGAGTTAAAGCAGGACGGAATGCGGCGTTATTTTGAGGTGCCAGATGTCACTGATAGTGTGGTGCCTGATGGTGGTGCGCTGGATTCTGACGTCGTATCAGATTCAGAGTCTTTGGGCACCAGTGGAATAAATCCGCTGGCCCTTCATACAAAGAGCATACATGGCGTTTCTTCACGGGCATTGACCAACGAGATATTTGTAAAAGAGGTGGGTATCTTGTGGGTGAAAACGGTCACAAACTTACCAGAGGTAAATAGCCAGAATAGTTTGATTGACTGGGTGGAGAGTAATAAACCTGATTCTGAAAACCCGCGTCTCCCGCAGTTGTTATAATACTTCTGGTGCATGGGGGCAGGCCGTTGTCATTATTCTCGGTCAGCCTCCTGGATTTGAGTGAATTTGGCTGTTCAATCAACCTCTCTCTACCTCTCAGATGAGGTAGAGAGAACCGCTATTTTCTGTTGAGGAAATGCTACGCAGGACGTTTAATAGAGGTATTATGCAGGACAGTGGCTGTATCCATCGTGAAAGATCCTTGTTGGCACTTTTTACGTACAACCACTTATGTATAAGAAATTTAAAGAATTATGGCACATCTTCGGCTTGTTGAAACCTCTATGGAATTCAAACCTGATCAGGTAGCGCAAAAGCAGGACTTCAGGCTCGTTCTTGTTGGTCTGGCGAAAAGTCGTGATAAACAGCTGTTTATGCAGATTTACGACTACTTCGCCCCGCGGCTGAAAAGCTTTCTGGTCAGGAAAGGGGCGAATGAAGAACTGGCTGAAGAGCTGGTTCAGGAAACCCTGTTATCGGTATGGCGCAAGACTTCCAGCTATGATCCGGCAAAAGCAACAGCGTCCACATGGATTTTTCGTATCGCAAGAAATCTATGGATTGATCGGCTTCGTAAAGAGAAGCCTGACATGCTCTCCCCGCTGAACAGTTATCCCGAGGCAGGTTACACACCCAGCATGGCGGCCTGTGATTCAGGGCGACTAAAAGATGCCCTGGGTGCCCTGCCTCAGCAACAGGCTCAATTGGTTTATAAAGTGTATTACGAAGGAAAATCCCATCGAGAAATCGCCGAAGATATGGACATGCCCATTGGCAGTGTCAAGTCTGGCCTCAGGCTCGCATTTGATAAATTACGGGTTCGCATTGGAGGTGGGTCATGAACTGCAATCACCACCCCGATGACAGCACCCTGCTCAGCTACGGTGCCTGCAGCCTGCCGGACGCACTGTCCATGGTCGTTGCCTGTCATCTGGCGGTTTGTGACCACTGTCATGACAAGGTTGCAGACGCTGAGCTGATCGGCCTTGGGCTGATGGAGCAGGAACCGTTGGAATCCATATCCAAAAGCTCCCGGGATTCGATGCTGGCCATGTTGGACGAACCGGTCGACGAGGCATATTTTGAGACCCGGACAACACCAGACGATCAACCTGACGGCGATATTCCGGCTCCTCTGCGCCCAATGATTGGCCAATGGTTCAGTGATCTCCACTGGCGTACCATGGCTCCGGGCATGAAGCAGTTTGTTCTGCCAGCTTCTCAGGGCAAATTGCGACTGCTGAAAATTTCCCCGGGCACCTTTATGCCGTCCCACGGCCACAGTGGCTCTGAACTCACCCTGGTCCTTAAGGGCTCCTACAGCGATGAACTGGGTCGCTTCTCTGTGGGCGATGTGGCGGATGTTGACCCGGATATCACCCATCAGCCGGTTGCTGATACCCACGAAGGCTGTATCTGCCTTATTGCAACGGACGGCCCTCTGCGCTTCAAAGGTCTGGTTCCACGGCTGTTACAGCCATTTTTTCAGCTATAAATGCTGCAAGTCAGGTCTTTAGCAAGATTTTTTGCTATTGACCTGAACTTTTATCTCGATGAACCTGTCAAAAAGTCATTCAGTGTAATTCCAGAGAGATTGTTTCATGACGCTTACTGCCCTCGTCGTAGTTGCTCTAGCTTCACTGCTGTCGTTTGCAATGGCGTGGTTCGTCTGCCGACAGACCCAGCACAGCCTTCGATTGCAAATGGAACGGGAGGTGGATGCCCAGCATCTGCAGATTGCCCAGCTGACAGACCAGAAAGCCGATCTGCAGGACGAGCTGACGGAACAGAGCGTGGTCATGCAGGAACAGCTGGACGCTGGCAAAGCCCTTCTGCATCAGGAGACGTCACGTCTTAACGAGCTGGCCCATCAGCATCAGGTGAAGGTCGGGCGGCTGGAGGCCATGCTGATTTCAGAGCGCAAGCGTGAAGCAGAAAAAAACAGGGATCTTCAGGATCGGGTAAAAGAACTGGCTGCTGAGCGCTCTGGCCGGAGCCAGGCTGAGCAGCGGGTAAAGGAGCTGGAAACCCGCCTTGAAGAACAACAGGCGCAGAACCAGAAAGCCCTGATGCAGCTTCAGGAAAACAAGGAAGCCCTCAAGCAGGAGTTCAAACACCTGGCCCACGAAATCTTTGAAGCCAGGGGGAAAGTGCTCTCTGATCAGCACCATGAGCAGCTGCATTCACTGCTGGCACCGTTCAGGGAGCAGCTGGGTGAATTCCGTAACAAGGTTGAACAGGCTCACCGGGAAGACAGTGCCAGCCGGGCGGCTTTGAAACAGCAGCTGGAAACCATGCATCAGCTCAACCGCAAGATGACCGACGATGCCGAGAATCTGGCTAAGGCGCTAAAGGGTGACAAGAAACTCCAGGGCAACTGGGGTGAAATGCAGGTTGAGACCATTCTTGACAGTAGCGGCCTGATCAAGGGGCAGGAATACCAGCGGGAACCCAACTTCAGGGATGAAGAAGGCCAGAACAAGCGGCCTGACTTTATTGTTCACCTGCCTGAAGGTAAACATCTGATTATCGACTCCAAGGTGTCGCTGGTGGACTACATGGCGTATGTCAACGCTGAGACCGATGCTGACCGTGATACTGCCATGGTTCGCCATATCCAGAGCATCCGCAACCATATCAACAGCCTGAACCAGAAAGACTATCCGAGCCTGCCGGAAATAAAGGCCCCTGATTTTGTCTTTATGTTCATGCCAGTAGAGCCGGCATTTATTTCGGCATTCCAGTATGACCAGAAGTTGTTTAATGATGCCTTTGAGAAGCGCATCGTGGTTGTCACACCCACTACCCTGCTGGCCACCCTCCGCACCGTTGCCAATCTGTGGACCATTGAGCGGCAAAATGCCAGCACCCGTAAGCTGGCTGACAAAGGCCGTCAGGTGTACGACAAACTTCGTGTTTTTGTTGAGAAGATGGAAAAGCTGGATATCCAGCTGGGAAATGCCCGCACCACCTACGACGATGCCATGGGCACACTGAAGCACGGTCGCGGAAACCTGATTGCCCAGGCGGATCAGTTTCTGGCTCTGGGTGTTAGAGTCAAGAAAGAATTGCCCGCCAAAACTCTGGAAACAGCCGACCTGGAGCCACTGGAAGCAGAAGAGTTATTGGCACTTGAGGCGGAGGCACCGCCAGCCGTTGCGCCGGTTGATGACATGACTGCCCCTCAGGAGGCCGTGCCCTCTGTGCCAGAGTCTGCACCTGAGACCGCAGAGGCCTCTTCTTCCGTCGACACCACTGCACAGCCGAGAACACCAGAAGCCGTCGGGGAAGAACCAGTATCCCCGCCCGCTGTGGATAACCCGGTCTCAGACGAAGTGAAACGTTATCCACAGGCTGAAACCGATGCCGCTGCTGACCGGACTCCTGACAATACAGAACAGTCTGCTGTGCATCATCAGAACCCTGGCTCAGCTGATCTGGCTTCACTGGAGGCAAGGCCCGATCCGGAATTTGCCCAGGCCACTGACAGCCTGTACCAGACTGATCTTCCCACTGAAGACTGTACCGTTGTGGATGAAGGTGAACTCCCGACTGCGCCGGACTTTTCTATGCTGGAGTCCAAGCTTTCAGAACTGGGCATTGACATGCCTTCGCCTGAAGGGGAGCTACCATCTCTTGAAGCTGAACTGGCGAGGCTGGAACAGGAGCATCCCGAATATTCCTGGTCAGACTATGAACAGCAGTTCCGGTCAGAAGATCCCCCCTCATAGTGACGCCTTTTAAATTGCGTATTTCTCCGAAGCTCATGAGATGTCATTAAGCAGGTAGCCTGTTGGACTTAAGGCTCTCCTGCTGCGGTTGTGAAAAATTGGTCTGAAAATTAGGGCAGGGAATTATCTTGCTATTTAAATGTCTTTCCACGTATGGATTTATGTTGGGGAAGACAGCAGTGAATACTTCAATCACCAGGCAATCCGTTTTTCACAGTTTACAGGAAGCAACTAACACTCCTCATAAAGCGCAAAGTCAATCAGCATCATGGGGTGGCTATGGTCTAACTTCCTTGGAGTCAGCAAGAGGCTGGCTTCTAATGGCTCCACTTGGGGACAGAGAGAAAAGTCATTTTCAAAAAATTACGGCTTCAGAAAAAAATGTAATTTATCTTACCGGCAATAAAGAAAGTCCAGACGATAAACACTATATTGAGCCGGTGGATAAGCTACCTGAGTACATACTCAATGATACCATTTTAGATTGTTACTCTTGGTGTAATGCTGGTGATACAGTTAGTGATATTATTACTGAATACAGTAAAACAAGCGGCTACGGTGTATTCTTGGGGAAAGTTGACATCCCGTGTGTTTATGAATTTGCATTACCACAACGTCGATATTTTCATTTTGCGCCAGCATTCCCTCGCCTGGAGTCAGAGTTGACAAAAGGGCATACAGAACATATTGCATTTTTTACAAGTTATGATTTTTTTTGGGAGACTAATACGTGGAATGCCTTTACCACCGGGCATAGGTACTTAATTTCACTTATGCTTCCCAATTATGAGGTTAGCTCTAAAAAACAATTCTCATATACGCTAACAGAACTAATGTCTTTACCGCCAGATCCGGACAAGTTCTTCCCCGGCGGCTCGATATATAGAGAATCTGCAGACAGGTTCCACTCATATCAAACAAAGGAAACTTCTGGCTTTGCGTTCTCTGGAGATAAGCTTTAGCGTGAAGCTGAAATTATTGACAGAGCCTGAAAGAGAAAAACCATGCCTACCAACAATAAAAATGTACTGATTACCGGATGTTCCAGTGGCATTGTCCGGGAACTGGCTTTGGAGTTTCAGCAAAGAGGCTATCGTGTCTGGGCAACCGCCCGCAACCTGCAAAGCACTCAGGCGCTGGCAGAGCAGAATATCAAGGTGCTGGAACTGGATGTGACCTGTGAGTCGCAGGTGCATGAGGTTGTGCAGCATATTCTCGGCAGCCAAGGTCATTTGGGTATGCTGGTGAATAATGCTGGCTATGGCAGCATGGGGCCATTAATTGATATGCCCGGTGAAGAGCTGGAGCAACATGTTTGGTCTGAATCGCTTTCGGTAATTTTTTTGTCGGTAGGTATATATTTTTTTTGCCTTTGTGAGAAAGGTGATATAAAGTACGCCACCTGTTCGGGGCGATAAGCGTTTTGAGCAAATGGTGAGGTGTCCGAGTGGCTGAAGGAGCACGCCTGGAAAGTGTGTGTACGTTAATCGCGTACCGAGGGTTCGAATCCCTCCCTCACCGCCATATACCTTTCTCTACCTCCTTGATTTTCTCTCCTTTTATTCCACAAGCTTGTTTCAGGTTTCAGTTTTGTTCGAGAAGTGTTTTCACAAAACCTGATGATCTGAATTCACTGATTTAAAAC
The DNA here is from genome assembly GCF_049310245.1 of Endozoicomonas sp. ALB115. Lineage (NCBI taxonomy): Bacteria > Pseudomonadati > Pseudomonadota > Gammaproteobacteria > Oceanospirillales > Endozoicomonadaceae > Endozoicomonas > Endozoicomonas sp. ALB115. Next base: position 84,860 of record NZ_JBLYZG010000010.1, read on the forward strand.
TTGAGTTTAGAGTCAACTTTTCTCTGCGAACTCTGAGAATTACACATTGCATTGGTTTAGTTAATGAAGGCAGGAACAGCGCAAGTTCATAGCGAACCTGACCAATGACATGATAACGAGTTTCTGTGAGTCCTGAACTGCGACCAGAGGGTGACAGTCTCTTAACCAAAAATTTCAGCAGACGCCTACTGCACCGATGAATTTAGCGTGAACTCACTGCATAACCGACAATTTCAACAGTAGCATAACAATATTTGTCTATATTATTCCTGATGGTGTTTCTGATTGAATAGCACAATTCTTTTTCTCCGAAATATTGCTGGAGTAAATGATGGGCAAAGATTTTTATACACATGCAGTGTCTGTTTTCTTGGGATTTTTTGCAATTATGAATCCGATAGCAAACACAGCAGCCTTTAATGGTTTGGTAGGAAGCAGTGACAGTAGTGAGAGATTAAGAATTGCAGCAAAATCTCTCACAATAACTTTCGGTATAGTGTTACTTTTTTCCGTTTTAGGTAAAGGTATTTTTCATGTTTTCGGAATTACACTTCCAGCGTTAAGAATTTCGGGAGGTATTCTTGTTTTTCTTGTTGGTTACCACATGCTGAATGGTAACGCTTCAAGTTTACAGTCCAGTCATAAAAGTAATCTCGAAAATATTGCAGTTTCACCTTTAGCAGTACCTTTGCTTGCAGGGCCGGGAACCATTGCAACAGCTATGAATTATTCTGCATCTGGTGAGTTAACCAGAGTTTTGATGACCATTTCCATTTTTGCTCTTTTGTGCCTGATCACTTTCTTTTGCTTTATATTCAGCTCCAGGATAATGGCACTGATTGGAAAAGGTGGGCTTGATATTGTTACGCGATTAATGGGATTGATTTTGACAGTCATTGGTGTTCAAATGTTGATAGCGGGTGTTTTAGAAATTGTAAGCCATTTGACGTAATGTCTAAATTACAGAGTTTTTGACAGTAGCTATATTGCCCTTAAAGGTTGAAAATAAATTACTAAACTTCGTTAGCCAGACGCATTGTAGTGCTAGCGAAGCTTAGACCTACAAAGCCGTTTAAAGAAAACATAGTACTGGTAGGGACTGACGGCTTTTTCAAAGACTATCTTGTCATTGGCTAGCAATAAACTCCAGCAGACACCCGTGGTGCCACTGAAGTTACATTAATTGGTTACAAAAAACTCTCGCAAATATGCAATATGCTGATCTTCTATACGTTTCAAAGGGCTTTCATTATCTCTATGATTTAAAACTGCATCTTCGTATGAATCAATACCTGTAAACAGTTTGGTTACTTCATACAAATTGAGCGAAAATGATTTTTTCCATAATTGAGATTTTAGAATGCTGCTATTTTCCGATATTGCATAATCAGGATTTAAAGTGTCAAATTCAGATGACTCTTCATAATTCTCAAGGTATGTTAATCCATCAACAAACCTGAATTGAGGTAATGATCTTAATGTACTGCTGTTAGTTAGAGTGTGTTTAATGGGTACTTCTTCGTAAACTTCATTAACCCACTGACTGGATTTTATAGATGTAGAGCGAGGAATCTGTGGATCAAATATTCTTAAGCCATCTTCTGTTTTACCCATAATAAAAACATGATGATTATAACTTTTTTTAAAGTAAGTGATTATTCCATTGCCTGCGTGAGTTGCAATAACTACCACTACCTTTTTGGTTAATTCATCCGGTAGTTTCTGTAGGGTCTCAAGAATATTATTGTTACATGAATGGAGGTATTTTGGTTTCTTGAACTCTACAATAGCATGATCAATTCTTGATGTTTCTTGATTTGTTAAAAAATCCAGTGAATGTTTAGCTGTAGTTTCCGGTGATTCACATTTTTTACACTGCATGGCGCTGGAGGAGATAGTCTGTAGTGGCTGCATATGAGAAGTTCCAGGAGTTGGTAAAGTTTTACTTCGTTGAGAGAAGACAAGTCATGATGAAATTAGTTCCAGATGGTTGTGTATATCTGCAATTAACCATCCAAAACAGGAAAAAACTGTCTTCAAAAATGATGATGAAGTAAAACCGGAAAGATTATGGTCAAATAAGAAATTTTGAATCTTTTCGAATTGGAGTGGTCTAACCGTACTGCCGATAAAATCCCATAGAGTGTGAGATTGGTACTATGCAGCCGACGTATAATGAGAATATTAATTCAGCCTCCTAGAGGTTCTGCACAGATATCATCATTAAGAAAATAGTAAAACGGGATGTTAGCAAACTCATGTTAAGAGATCTTGTTCTCTACGAGGTAATGGTATGATTCCATCTTCTGTGAACGATCTATCATATAGGAGTTGGTATTTTGATAAAAGTAACCCTATACACAAGGGAGATACTGGAAAATTAAGTAAACGCTCTTTTCGAGTGATGAAAAGAGTATCTCCTTATCCACTGAAACTTACCTACATACCTGTTTCTGATAAAGTGCGAAGACCTCTCTCCTTAAGTCTGGAAAGTGGCAAAAGTTCAGCAACGCAGGCACTGATTAAAGTACTTTCGGCCGGTCAGGTTGACTGGGGTAGAGCATTAAAACTATTGCAAAGAGGAGGTGATCCTTTTGCCTATAGAGGAAGTGCTTTCAGGCCCAATGTGTTATTTAATGTTATTGTTGATATTACCAATACGCCAAAAATTGAAGCAAAAAGAAATTTAAATTCAAAAGAGCGGGAAGAGTTTATTGCAGTGCTTCTGAAAAGAGAAGGAGTTGAATCTACATTGCTGGAATTTGATGCGACACCTTTTGTAAATACGCCATTTACTGCAGCAATTGCAGCCAGAGATAAAACTTTATCAAGAGCTTTATTAAATTATCTCAAAGAAACAAACCATGAATTATTGATTACGCCAAATCAAAAAATAATGTCAGGACAGTTTGGAAAAAATACCCCCCTGGTATTAGCAATTAAAACAAACAATGAAGAGCTGGCTTTGGATCTATTACCTTTTTATACCAATGAGTTACTGCGTCAGCGTATAACATGGGCAAACAGTAATGCTCTTGAACTGGCTCATTTAGCAAGATTCAATCGTCTGCTTCCCGTCATGGTGGCAACAGCTCAGGGTCTTACAATGGATGAAGCTACTCATTTTCAATCATTGTATGATGGATGTCCGCGTGGGAATAATATATGGCATGATTTATATGAATCAGATATGTTCCTTAATGACGAAGGAGATTTTATTGAGGATAGAGAGAGAGTTTTAAATCCTGTCCTCTACCATACTTCACAATATATTCATAAGCCTGTTTAACTTGATTGGTGAGGTAGTCGTGAAAAGTTTATTTTTCTATTGCATTTTTTATCGGATTATCTCAGTCATTTCTCACCTTGTTCACCGCGTATAGTTGTACCAACAGAGTCTATTCAACCATGCCAACGTCTGGTACAGTCGGGCAGTAAAAATCCGAAAAACTGTTTCAATAGCCTTAAGTCCGACAGTCTCCTGGTCTGCAAGCCATGAGGAAAATTGCATAACACCTGGTATTTGACGTTGTGTCCGGGATGCCTTCGGTGTCCCGTAACCCAGGTGTTATGTTTTTACCCAACTCATTAAATATTTAATTCAATAATGAAAGCAGTTATACTCACTACAATATCCCTCCTGGCTTTTGCTGGAAATTCCATTCTTTGCAGAATGGCTTTGGGTGAACAAGAAATAGATGCTGCAAGCTTTACTTCTATTCGTCTCTTGTCTGGTATCATTTCTCTGGTTGTACTCTATAAATTACTAAACCCTGGTGACAAAAAAATTGCAAAAGGCAGCTGGTATGCTTCCGTTATGTTGTTTATTTATGCCGTTACCTTCTCCTATGCATACATTATTTTAGATACCGGAATTGGGGCACTAATCCTGTTTACCTCGGTGCAAATCACCATGATTCTGGCCAATTTTATTTCAGGCGTAAAAGTTCGCTTCATTGAATGGATTGGTATTACTACCGCTTTTTCTGGCTTCATGTATTTGGTGGCACCAACCTTATCCACACCTTCCCTGAATGGTTTTATTCTGATGGCAGTCTCTGGCATTGCATGGGGGATGTATACGTTAGCGGGTAAAGAATCCACCAATCCGTTGAGTGATACAATGTGTAACTTTATTAGAACGTTGCCTTTCCTTATCGCCCTGACAGTTCTTACTATTGAATCCTCACACCTTTCCCTGAAAGGAATTATTCTTGCAGTTTTGGCAGGCGCTCTGACCTCAGGCATTGGTTATACCCTGTGGTACATAGCATTAGGCAGACTTTCTGCAGTACAAGCTGCTGTTGTGCAACTTCTGGTGCCTGTAATGGCAGCAGCAGGCGGCACATTACTCATTGATGAGGCTGTATCCATGCGATTGGTTCTATCCTCAATTGTTATACTTGGTGGGATATTCACGGTGATATCCGGTAAACAATACGTTGGGAAACCTCTGCAAACAAAAAAATAACACAAACGAGCGTCTCCGGAGTCAAAAGTAAAAACGATAGCACCGGACATTCATCGGGCAGCCCCCAAATCAGGCGTGATCTGCCAGAAAGTGAGGACCTCTTTCCCGTTGTGATATACCCTGGTTTGTAAAGAACGGCTGCAGGAGCTGAACTCAAAATCTCTGATCTGTCCTTCTGGCCGCCATCGGTTTTTTTCCTGCCAGGTTCCGTCGCTGCTCAACCCAAGGAGCAACAGGCTGCCGTCGTCGGTTCGTGCGGCAAGCAGGCAGCCTTGCCGGTTAAAGTGTGCCTCCAGAATAGACAGGTTAACACGTTGCATCGACCATTGACCGCTACCAGTGTACCGATATATTTCCGTGCTCTCTGACTTACCTCCGCATACCAGCGCATTGCCCCGGGGGCTGGCCTTCAGGAGGGTGCTGGAATTCAGTGCGTGTTCCCACTCCCACTGTCCTGACTCACCACGGTACCAGATACTGGCTCTCAGTTCATTGTCGTCTACACTAAGCGACGACGCTGCCATCATAAAACACAGCAGCCGTGAGTTCATGGAAAACTTAATGTCTGGCAGGTCCCGCAGCACTTGCCCGGCTCCCTCAATATAAGCCTGATCCTCCATAACCGGCGCACAGCTGTCGTCGTCCAGGCTCCAGATGTCGAACCCATTGATAGTGGCAACAACCAGCAGTCTGCCATCAGGGCTAAAATCAACGCTGAGCAAAAAGCAGTGGTGTGGGTCACTGTGTGTTTTGGTAATGGTCACCTTGTGTGACCAGCGTTGGTTATGGTCAAGCCCGGCAACTTTGACATAAAACTCTTTTTCTTCACCCGGAATCGCCTCATCGTATATCCCGAGGTCATCAGACCATGCGGCAAAATGGCGACTATCCGGGCTGAATGCCATATCAAACTCCATATTGTCAAACAGTCGGTCATTGTCCAACGCTGCCCGACTGGCTGCAGCAGCATCACAGCTCAGGCCAAAGTCAATTTTGCTGCTACATGACCATAACCCATCGTCACCCCGGGTTATGAAAGAAACCTCAGCTCCGTCGAACAGGGCAAGATATTGGCTATCAGGACTAAAACGAATTTCATGATTATCACCCCAGCTTAAAGCATTATTATGCCGCCAGTTGCCATCGGTCCCGCAACACAGGATGGCCCCTCCCGATTTACGGTCAATGCACACCAGCGACTTGCCATCGTCGGATACGATCATTTCATTTATACGACGGTGACCCAGGCTGTGATAAATATCGGCTCCTGTCATTTGCTGAACCTCGGACCAGTTACCGGAATCACTGCGCCTGACAACTGACAACAAGAATTCGTGAGCACTACCACCGCGGTCAGGCACGGATGGCTCACCGGACGACCGGCGAGAGGGGAGAAACAGAATATTGCCCCCGGGCTGGTTGTGCATGTTTATTCCCGTCGTGTAATCCATCGAACACTCCCGATGCCAGCTACCACTGTTGTCCGGAGCCCAGATATGCATGGCTCTGGCCCGGCTGTCTTCATTGATCAGGCAGTTGTGGTTGGTGTTCAGGAAAAAAGCCGACACAATCGGCAGGAACTCCATACGCCCGGAAGCTTTCAGAGTGACTGATGGTGCATGAATCACCTGTTGACAGAAATGGTTGGTGTAATAGGCACAAAGCGCTTCTGGTCTGCACTGGACAGGGTGACAGGGACTGAAAACGGTGGGTACCGTCCTGAGGTGGTGCAGCAGTTGCTGATTACCGGTGGCCATCGCCTGATAAAAATGCTGCTCTGCCTTTGGCAGGGATAAAAAGTACTGGTAGTACTTGTGGAGCTGGCTTACCGACAGGCCACATTTATCATGCAAAATGGTACGTACCCTGCGGGACGACAACTCCAGGTTAGCCAGATCTTGAATCGATAGATAACTTAACAGGTTAGCCAGTGAATCACCCGACAATGTGCCAATAAACCGGCCAAAGCCACTGGCCGAAAATTCAACGGGACTTTGTACATCCTGATGGACATCGCTGGTTTTGAGGTGTTTGACGACGCAATACATAGACAGACCTTCCGGCTAACCTGATAACAGGAAGGTTCAGGATAGTAGAGCCTGCGGAGAATTAAACCGAAGATTGATGCTATTCGGAGCAGGAAAACAACATTGATGTGGATAAAGAATTGCCGATGATGACGCAGTTTAGCTCACTGGACCGTCATTGTTGTCTGTTATCGTATCTGACTGGCCTGTTAGTGATTTATGGCAAGGCAAATTGTTAACTGGTAATCCAATTCCTAATAAAGCTCATGGAGGTAGCGTATTATGGATGCTGCAAGTTTTCCTGTCAGTCTTGATCAAACAATAAAGCCTATCCCTTCCACTCGTGAGGCAACGTTCAGAGCTGTAAAATGCTTTGGTCGAATTGTATGCAAGATGGCCATCGTCGTTCCTTATGTTTTGTTTCACGCCTTTAGCATAGGCACTGAACACATATTTGGTGCCGGTGGCGCTGTTGTCGGTGCCGTAAGAGGTGGCACTGTCAAGCTGGCCAGAGCGGCAGGAGCAAAGCTTGGCCTGTGCGAGAGGTCAACAAAGCCTCTGAAGGAATACATCATCAAAGACTTCCATCGGGGTGCTAATATTGGCTGGCTTCCCGGTCAAATCATTGGAGCAGCTGTGGTGGCGTCCAATTTACTGCTGCTTGCGCACCCCATCACACTTGGTGTTTGTGGCGCTGTTTTTGGCACATACGCCATTGCAGAAGGTGTCATTGCCTACAAGGAAATCAAAGCCACTGGACACTCGGATACGGAAGAATTTTCCAAAAATTTATTGAAAGGTACCCGTCAACAGGTCAGAAATTTTCATGATTTCCTTTATGGTGAACTGGATGAAGGCAGTACTTTCAACCCTAACGATATAATTCACTAAAAAAATAGTCGTTTAATGAGCCCGGTTTATTCCCTGTTAATGCAGCTAATTCCTGCAGCAGGGATTAACCAATAAGAATACTAATGGAGGTAACATAAAATGGATTCTGTCACCGTTCCTGTCGTTCCTAATGCAACAACAACACCCATCCCTTCAACTGGAGAGGCATCGGTAAGAGCTGCAAAGTGCTTTGGTCGAGTTGTATGCAAGTTGTTTATAGCTGTTCCCTACGTTTTATTTGAGTCCTTAAGCATAAGTACTGAGGTCATATGTGGTGTCGGTGGTGCTGCTGTCGGTGCCATAAGAGGTGGTTCTGTCAAGCTGGCCAGAGCGGCAGGAGCAAAGCTGGGTCTGTGCGAGAAGTCAACAAAGCCCCTGAAGGAATACGTCATCAAAGATTTCCACCGGGGTGCTAATCTTGGCTGGCTTCCTGGTCAAATCGTTGGTGCGGCTGGGGTCGTGGCCTCTTTGCCGGTGCTTGTAAACCCAACCATGCTGATTGCTGAGGGTATTAATTTTGGAATTTACGGCCTGGTAACCACTGGATTTGCCTACGATGAAATAAAACGAGATGGGCATTCATGTGCTGAAGATCATTCCAAAACTATGTTGAGCGATCTTCGCCATCAGTTTAGAGAGTTGCATGATTTCATCTATGGTGACAAACAGCCTTGACAGTCTGCCCAGGGCAGTTGAGTGTTTCTCTGAATATACGCTGGTTTGCCGAGGTCAGCCTTTCTGCCAGTGAGTTGAACGATTATTGTTGACTCCGGCAGGAATTTAAGTATGATTCGCCCTCGTTGACGCAGCGCGCTCGTAGCTCAGCTGGATAGAGTACCTGGCTACGAACCAGGCGGTCGGAGGTTCGAATCCTCCCGAGCGCGCCATATCAGAAAAGCCCATCTTGATGATGGGCTTTTTTTTGTCCGCAAAAAAGTAGCTGTTAAACTTCTGTCGTGTTGTTACGCAAGGGATTACCAGAAGGCGGGCTCTGCCACTGACAAAAAACAGGTTTGTGACAAATTGGTTAATCCCTACAGAAGAGTTGCGTAAGACATACTCCGGTAAGCAGTGGCGTTGACGATGCAGTTAAAACCGGATAATTCTGATTATCGTGGTTTTTTATTAAAGCTAAATAATCTCCATCTTTTTTTTGAGTGGGCTTTTAGATTCTCCTCGGCAGTGATCAGGGCTTGTCGGCAGGTCTCATTGTTCAGGAGGACTGCGAGTTTCAATGGGGTGGCTCCTGAAGTCGTGGTAGCCTTGATACTGGCCCCGCCATTGAGCAGGGGTTCCAGGCAGGCTATGCTATTTCGCCAGACAGCGATGTGCAAAGGGGTGGCTCTTGGAAGCATGGATCTTGAAGCCGTGACAGCGTTGATATTAGCCCCGCCATTGAGCAGGGTTGGCAAGCAGTCTATGTTGTTCTTGTAGACAGCGATGTGCAAAGGGGTGATACCATCCTCAGAAGGGGCGGCGTTGGGATCCGCCCCTGCATTGAGCAGGGTTTGCAGGATGTCGCTATAGTTTTTCCGGGCAGCAATGTACATAGGGGTAGACCCATCAGCCAGGGCGGCGTTGACATCTGCCCCAGCAGCAATCAGGGTTTGAACGCAGGCGAGATGCCCCTTGAAGGCAGTCACGTACAGTAAATAAACATTTTTCCCTGTAACTGCAGATCTGAACGTCTTCCGGGCAATGGTTTTATCCTGCGTCAACAATTTTTGTAACGTTTCCACGTCTCCAGTTCTGCAGGCTTGCAATGGCAGATCTTCGCAATAGGGGGAGTCTTCATGAAGCAAGGCACCCGATTCTCGTACCGCCGGTAACGGAAATTGCCGACAAATCGGACACGCCGAGCGAGAGGTTATAGGTGTTTCACGCATGTGTTCAGCGAAACAGTTCACATGATAGCGATGCTGACATTCAGTCACGATGACGGGAGATACTTGACGCCCATCGAGTTGCTCGTAGCAGATGGGGCATTCGTTTTCATATTCTCTTACCTCCGAGATCATATCTTCTAACAACTCGCACATTGCGGGTTGGGCTGCTGAAATATGCATAGGTCAGTCTATTCCTCATAGTGTTTTAGTACTTAGGTTACAAAAAACCGGAAAAGTTCAAACTTTCGTACAGAAATAGAAAAACTGCCGATGACATCCTCTGCCAACAGGGGGGGGTAAGCCCCGCAGCCCAATTATTCATTATTAGTTTATGGCCGGGTTATCAGGCGCTGGCTGCGGTCACCATCAGGCCTGACTGCGCAGTGGTGCCCAGCTGCTCTTCAGTTTGCTGTGCCAGGTAAAGATCGCGATAGTGTCCTTCCTGTTGCAGCAGCTGTTCATGGGTGCCACGCTGAACAATTTTGCCTTTATCCATCACCAGAATCTGGTCGGCATCCTGAATGGTTGACAGACGGTGAGCCACGGCAATGGTGGTCCGGTTTTCCCGCAGAGTAATCAGCGCCTCTTTAATATGGTGCTCTGTCTCACCATCGATATTGGCGGTGGCTTCATCCAGCAGCAGAATTTTCGGATTCTGGGCAATGGTCCTGGCAAATGACAATAGCTGCCTTTCACCGGTGGACAGTGCTTTGCCTCCGGGGCCGGGCTTATGTTCATAGCCTTCTTCCAGCCCCCGGATAAACGGGTCCGCATGCACTTTTCTGGCCGCTGCCTGAATGTGTTCATCGGTGATCTGGCGATGGTTCAGGCTGATATTTTCGGCCATCGTGCCACTGAAAATATAAGGCTCCTGGAATACCAGACCCAACCCCTGGCGCAATGTGTCTTCCGGCAGGGTGGACAAAGGCTGGTTATCGATCAGAATCTGGCCTTCCTGGTGTTGATAGAAGCGCATCAACAGGTTGATCACCGAGCTTTTACCACTGCCACTGTGACCCACAATGGCAACAAACTGCCCCGGCTCGACGGTGAAGCTGACATTATCCAGCGCCAGGTTTTTCGAGTCATAAGACAGTGTTACGTTATTGAATGCCAGCTTACCACTATGAATCTCCGGGCTCTGACCATTGCCCTGACCATAGTGGGTGTCTTCTGTCTTTTCGTTCAATACCTGGAACAGTCTTTCTGAGGCCACCAGAGATTGCTGCAGGCTGCTCATCTGCATGGTGATCTGCCGGAAAGGTTCAAAGAATCGCCCAAGGTAATTGATAAAGGCGTAGAGCGTACCCACTTCGACCAGAGAAAACCCGGACCGGTAGCCAAACCAGCACACCACAACGGCCAGGGCAATACCATTGAGCAGGTGCGTGAAAGGCATCAGCAGCAGGCTGTCGATATTGATGTTCTTTTGCTTGAGCTGGCTCCACTGTTCATTGTCCCGGTCAAACTGTTGTTGCAGGTGCGCTTCCTGTCCCATGGCCTGGATAATACGCATGCCATTCAGGGATTCGTTGACACGGGTATTGATGTTGGCCAGCTGGCTGCGAACTCCGTGAATGACAGGGTGGCTGATTTTCTGGTAGAGGTGAATCGCCAGCAGCATGACCGGAATCAGCAGTGCTGTCATCAACATCAGCCGGATATCCAGCAGGGCCATGGCAATAAAGATACCCACCACCCGGAAAAAGGCCTGCAGAATCGCCGGAATCACGCCCACAAACATCTGGCGCAGTACTTCCGAATCATTGGTGATGCGGGATACCAGGCGGCCGGTTGGTTCGCTGTCAAAATAGTACATGGGCAGCTTCAGCACATGGGCGAATAGCATCCGTCGAATGTCGTGCACCACCTTCAGGGCATTTTCCTGAAACATCACATTCTGTATGTATTGTAGAATGGCCGAACCCAGATAAGTACCAAACAGGGCTGCACCCATGATGGCAAGGCCCATATATTCATGAAGGGCATCATTCACTCCGGGGGTGATATGTTCATCCAGAATGATCTTCATCAGCCACGGTGCCAGCATTTCCAGGCTGGTGGCCAGCAGCAGGATCAGAAAGGCACCCAAAAACGGCCATTGATAGGGTTTGGCATAGCGAACCAGCCTGGCCAGTCCCCGGTAGCCTGATGTTTTTTTCTCGTCGTTGGCGATCACTGCATTATTCCTCAGGCAACATCGGACCGTTTGTTCACGGCATCGGGCTTCACTTCCAGGGGGTGCAGCAGGGCTCTTGCCTGCTGTCGGAAGATTTTTGCATACCAGTGTTCGGTCGTATTCTGTTCAGGCGAGTCGGTGGCTTCTTTACCGTTAGAGAGCAGCTGTTCATGGTTGCCCTGCTCGATAATACGACCACGATCGAGTACCAGAATATGGTCCGCCTTAATCAGCTCGGGTAGCCGCTGCGTGACCAGAATGATGGTTTTCTTACCTTTCATGGCCATCAGGTTTTTCAGAATACGGGCTTCGGTTTTCATATCCAGGGCACTGAAGGCATCGTCCAGCAGCAATATTTCACTGTCAGCCAGCAGGGCCCTGGCCAGTGCCAGACGTTGTTTCTGGCCTCCGGACAGGTTGATGCCGTTCTCACCCAGCAGGGTGTTGTAGCCATCCTTAAAGCCCATGATTTCGTCATCGATAGCTGCCAGTCTGGCGGCCTGTTCGACGGCCTGCTGGCTGGCATCCGGTGTGGAGAAGCGAATGTTGTCGGTGATGGTGCCGGAGAACAGCATGGGCTCCTGGGGGACCCAGGCCAGTTTTTTCCGCAGGGATGCCACACTCAGCTGTGGCAGCGGAATATTGCCCAGTTGGATGGAGGAGCCCTCAGGCAAATCAAATTCACGCAGGATCAGCCGGAGCAGAGTACTTTTACCGCTGCCGGTACGACCGGTAATCCCGATAAATGCGCCTGCGGGTATCTCGGCAGAGATACCCTGCAGTACCGGTTTCTGGTCCGCAACGGAGTCATAACCAAATGACCGGATGTTTATCGAAAGACGTGTGTCGTCCGGAGCCTGTCGTGCATCCGGCGCATTACTCACTTTGGGCTGGCGGGACAGCAGTTTTTCCAGACGCCCCCAGGAGGCACTGCCGCGCTGGAAGACATTGAACTGCCAGCCAAATTGCAGCATGGGGCCGAGCATCTGGCTAAGGTAAAGGGTGAAACTGGTTAACAGGCCCACCGTCATCTGTCCATGGCTGATCAGCCAGGCACCACCCACCAGGGCCAGTACAAAAGAGAGCCCGAAAAACAGGCTGATACTCGGGCCAAACAGGGCATCGACCCTGGCAACGCGGCTGTTCGCTGCCACCGCCTCCATGGACAGCTGTTCAAAACGCCGGGTTTGTCGTTCAGTCAACTGGTGTGCTTTGACCGCACGAATACCGGTGATGGATTCACGGGTCTCTTCGTTCAGATTGGAAAAAGCAGCCTGAGAGCGACCAAAGCGTGAGTACAAGGCCACACCGTAGCGCTTGGTCGCCCAGACCAGTACCGGGAAAGGCAGCATCGCCAGTAGGGTCAGTTGACCACTGACGAGGAATATCATGGCGAACAGAACGGTAAAGCCGGCGATCAGGGAGTCCACCAGGGTCATGATCCCGACCCCAACGCTCTCCTCAACCGCATTGAGGTCATTGGTGGCATGGGCCATCAGGTCACCGGTGGTATGGTGCTGGTAAAACTCCGGAGAGAGCCGGGTGAAATGGGCAAACAACCGGCTGCGCTGCTGACGAATCAGCTCAATGGAAGCACCGTACAGCTTGGCTCGCCAGATATATCGGAAGCCATAGACGACGATACCCGTAATCAGTATCCCGGCAACATAACCGGCCAGTTCCCGGTTGGTAAGGCTGTTGTCTTTGATACTGTCAATCACATGGCCAATCAGCCAGGGTGGCAACAGGTTCAGGACAGAGACAATCTGCAGACAGATAAAGGCCAGCAGGTATTGCTGCCAGTAGTCCTTCAGAATAAACCGGAGTTTCCAGAGTAGTTTCAATGAACGGCCTTTTGGGTGCTGGGCGTTTAACACTTTTCATATCGCTTTCTGTGTTGCCTGCTGCGACTGCTTGTTCAGGAAGATATTGGCATGCCGAGGAAGAAAGCGCGATGAATTTAAAATGGTTCTATTGTGCTAATTTATAACCGACCATTGAACTGAAAATGATTCTTATCGTCAACGAGGTGATTACCGAATTCGGTGTTCGGAGTACGAGGCAGTGATGTGGCCAGGGGGGGCGGATAGGGGAATGGTTGCTGATAGTTACCGCTTGAAATACAACGCCTGACGTAAGTGAGCGACAGGTGGTTGCGGGTGCTGCACCTGCCGGAAAAGTCTCGTCCAGGGAGTATCGAAAAAACAAGGTCAGCACACCCACACGACCTCAACCGCGAAATACGTCAATGTCGCGGGAGTAATGTTCTTTTGTGACTTGACCGCTGATTGTGTTTTCGGATTTCTTCCGACACATAATAAGCCGGTGCGGCAACAAACGGTGATATTGGCGTTTTGCCGGGCACATCATCACTGAGTTTTCTGACTATGGCAAGACGACTTTGCAAAATCTTGTTATAACGTGCTTTTTCCTCAGCTGCGGTCCCCGCCAGGCACGATTGTTTGTGGGCATCAGGATCGACGTAGTAATCCATCAATAACTCCTGTCCGGCAGCAATGCCCTTGACGGCAATAGAGACGGGGATCGTAAAATTGCCAAAATCGGTTGTGATAGCGATAAACTCCACAGACGTATTGACATCTTCGGTCCTGTTGGCGGAATTCACAAAGTGAAAAGGCGTATAACGCTCGTTGTCCGGCAAAATGGCGACCAGACTAAAGGGGTCGTTAACCGCCCCTTCCTGAGTGTATTTTGAAAGCGTGCGCTGCGTTTGCTCTTTACCCCTGAGACCGGCCATCATGGTTCGGTAGTAACTCATGAAATCTGGCATATCGTCAGTAAACTTCTGATGCAAATATTCAAGTTTCCAATTGTGATTTTTTTTAGTCCACGATGGTTTGTTGAGTACATACCCGATACCCGAATAGATCCCGAGCAACTCCCCTTCTGGTACTTTCGCTCTGGCAAATACGCCGTAATTTTTTTCTGCCCCGTCAGGGCCGGTAAAACCATAATCAACCAGACGGTGTTCAAACCGCGCCAGAAAGTCTTGCCGGGCCTCAGCCTCTGACATCCGCAGCTGATCAATGACCCAACGCTGAATAAATGCATACTGCCCAATAGTGGGAGTCAGCAGACGATGGGCAAAAGGGGATAGCCAGACGTATGGCTGGTAGGTGTGCCCGCAAGGGAGGTCAGAATCGTCACAGACCACAGTCTTGCCAATTGGTTTACTGAGCGCATCGGGTCGATAACTGCCAGCGGTGATAATCTTAATACCGCTATGGGGTAACGGCTCATTCCGGGCCGACAAAACTTCTGTTTCTGTTATTACCCGGGCGATTAAGCCGGTGTCTGGTGGTGTGTCCGCATCATCTGCGGATCGCTCCCCGGTAACGCTATGTTCGCTACCATGCCCCGGGTGGGCGAGTCCGGGTAAACGACTGTGAGCAGCAACGACGTTACGGGCGTAGGCCACACCCTGGGGCTGGCTATCCTCTGGTTTAGCGGTGTTGGATGACTGTCCTTCCACAAAACTGGCCATCCCTTGAGATGATAAGGCATTGGGCTGCATAATTGGTCACTTGAAGCTGACAAGAGTGTTGGATCAGACACATTATTTGCCCGAAAATTCCATGCCCCGGCACTGATGTTTTTTGCGACTTGCCCGCCGACCGTTTTTCCGAATTTCTTCTGACACATAATAAACAGGTGCGGCAACAAACGGTGATATAGGCGTTTCGCCCGGCACCGCGCTATTGACCAGACAGGCCATGCCAAGCTGGTTCTGCAGATTACTGTTATGAATCGCCCTTTCCTCAGCGGCGCTCAACGTCAGTATCACTTGTTGTTCGGCATCAGGATCAACACAGTAATCCAACAATAGCTCCTGCCCGGCAGCAACTCCCCTGGTGGCAATACAGACGGGGACCGTGAAATTGCCAGAACCGGAATAGATCCCAAGCAACTCCCCTTCTTCTACCGGCGTGCTGGCAAAAACGCCGTAATTTTTTTCTGGCCCGCCAGAGCTGTCAGGACAGGTAAAACCATAATCAACCAGCCGGTGTTCAAACCGCGCCAGAAAGTCTTGCCGGGCCTCGGCCTCTGACATCCGCAGCTGGTCAATGACCCAACGCTGAATACCTGCATGCTGCCTAATAGTGGGAGCCAACAGACGATGGGCCCAACGGGATATCCAGAAATATGGCTGGTAGGTGTGTCCACAAGGGAGGTCAGAATCGTCACGGATCACCGGCTTGCCAATGGGTTTACTGGCCATAGCGGATGGATAACTGCCAGCGGTGACCACCTTAATGCCGTAATCAGGGAGCAACTCATTCCGGACAGATAACGCCTCGGTTTCTGTTATTACCCGGGCGATTAAGCTGGTGTCTGGCGGTGTGTCCGCATCATCTGCGGGCCGCTCTCCGGTAACGGCATGTTCGCTGCCACGTCCCGGGTGGGCGAGACGGGGTAAATGACCGTGAGCAGCAATGACGTTACGGGCGTAGGCCACACCCTGGTGCGGGCTATCCTCTGGTTTACCAGTGTTGGATGACTGCCCTTCCACAAAACTGGCCATCCCTTGAGACGATAAGGTATTGGGCTGCATAATTGGTCGCTTGATGCTGACAAGAGTGTTGGGTCAGACACAATATTCGCCCGAAAATTCAATATCCGGGTTAACCTTTGCGAAAGCGCCCGAGCAGAAAGTCTTTAAGCATGACCCAGTCACCCAGAAAACTGTAAACAGGGTATTTAAAGGTGGCGGGTTTGTTGTGCTCAAAAAAGAAATGCCCGACCAGTCTGACCTGAATATTGGTGGTATTGCTTTTGATCAGAAAAAAGAATCAATATACATAATAAACAACAGCTGTTTATCATTGGCTAATAACATTATTAATATTTTGGTAAGTTGCCTGTGGCTAAGTTATTCACTATTTTCTGGCGGTTTTTCCTGCTGGGCTGGACCAGCTTTGGCGGCCCGGCTGCCCATATCGGATATTTTCGTAATACCTTCGTTGAAAAACGCCAGTGGTTAACCGATGTTGAATATGCTCAACTGATTGCTCTCAGTCAGTTCCTGCCGGGCCCCGGTTCCAGCCAGATCGGCTTTGCCTTGGGCTACCGGAAGGCAGGATTGCCCGGCGGCATTGCAGCGTTTGCCGGTTTTACCTTACCGTCTTTTGCGATTCTGCTGGCGGTAGCCATGAGCAGTCAGCTGTTTCTGTCTGCTGACTGGTACCAGGGGATGATTGCCGGTTTGAAACTGCTGGCCGTTGTTGTGGTGGCGGATGCCACGGTGCAGATGTTCCGGTCTTTCTGTAAAAGTCAGTTGACTATTAGTCTGTGTATTTTCAGTGCCGCCCTGTTGCTGGTGTTTCCTGGTATTCTGGTTCAGATGGCTATTCTGGTTGCAGCTGCCCTGATTGGTTATCGCTGGTTGCCGGGCAAGGACGACAACCAGATCAGGTGCCGCTTTGTTTTCTGGCCACTTATTCTGTTTGCCATTTTACTGTTAGGCCTGCCTTTGCTGGCTGATTATTCCCCCCTGGCAGCCGTGATCAGTGACTTCTATCAGGCGGGCAGTATGGTGTTTGGCGGTGGCCATGTGGTTCTGCCATTGCTGCAGAGCACAACGGAAGGCATGATCAGCACCGATACCTTCCTGACTGGCTATGCCGCAGCCCAGGCGGTACCTGGCCCGATGTTTACCCTGGCTACGTATCTCGGATATTTTGCTTCCGGGTCGACTCCGATTCTGGGAGCTATTGCCGCGACGCTAGCTATATTCCTGCCTGGTTTTCTGCTGGTGATTGGTGTCCTTCCTGCCTGGCAGGCTCTGGCTGCACGAGCCCGGATTGCCGGGGCGATTGCCGGTATTAACGCTGCTGTTGTCGGGCTGCTGCTGTCTGCACTTTACTCGCCGGTATTTACCTCTGCGGTGCATTCGGCAATGGCGATGGCTCTGGTTCTGATTGGCTGCTTCCTGCTGCGTGCATTGAAGATTTCTGTTTTCTGGCTGGTGGTGCTATTTATTGGCGTTGGCGTGTTGGTGCTTTAAACCACTGCAAATGCAGTTACATTTTATCCAATTCACTTTGTTGGTATTTGCAGTCCGGTGGAAAGACGATAAAGGTGTGACATTTTTCAATCTTCTCCTCATTCGTTATATCCAACAATGTCAGGTTCTCATCACACATGTTGTTCTTATCAGTTATGATGATTCCTTTAATCTGATAGCCATCCTTATGGAAATATTTGTTTGCTTTTATTCTTGCAAATTGAGTACCAGAGGACGTTGTATTGCCAATTTGGTATCCTTCAGGACTTTCAACCCTCCAGTGCCCTGGTAAATTTTTGGAATCTGTATCTACCTTGTACATCGCCTCCATTGAATTCAAGTGTTTGGTTGACAACACCATTTCAAGAACCCGGATATTTTCGATTATCTGTTGCAGCTTATCCAATGTTAACGTGTCCTCCATCCCCATACGCCGGGTAAGTGTTTGCAGTAAATCACCCTGTGCTTCGACAGGGTGAATTGAAATCACTTTGGCTATGTCTTCCAGGTTGACCGAGAGCTGCCCGGTGGTGAGTAATTGTTGATGCTTAAAAGGTGAAGTAGCAAAGTTAGCGACTGCTGCCCTGTGGTTAACACGTAAAAATGGTAAGTCCGCGAATGCAAGTTCTATATCAACGAGATTGTATGGGTTTTGATCGAGAATGATGGACCAAAAATGCTTATCTACGATGGTTTTCAACAGGGTCTGATCCAGGTTAGCGAGATTGGCCAGGCAGGTGAGGGCCAATGGGTGAGAATATTTGCCGTGTAAAAAATTACCGGCCCAGTTGCTGTCAAGAAAACCGTGCTGTCTGGCAATAGCGTTGGCAATGACCGGCGGAATAAACCCAATAAAAATGGGCGCTGAGCCCGGGCGTAAATCACTGCCGCTGTCTGCACAGACTTTGTTCATGGCTTTGCGAACGATGCCCTGCATTTGTTCCCGTTGGAAAAAGCGCTGTTCATGGTTCGTGCCATTATTGCCAGCAAGGAAAGAGTAGGTATTGAGATGTTGCAACATATTCAGGGCGAGCAGACGTTTGGGAGTGTCGAGTTCATTGCTCCGGATAGATTCCCATCGAATAGCAGCAGGAAATTTCTGGACATAGTAACGATCCGCAACGGTACCATTGGGTTTTGGGATATTTTGCGCTTGAAGCAATGCTTCTATCTCAGCACCGACCCTGGCAAGTACCGGTATTTGCGTACTGAACTCTATCATCGAACGGCAACACCTGGTAAGCGCTGTAAGTTTCTCAGGAGTGTCAACACCATTGAATATGTGTTCAGCAATATATAGGACGACAAAGTTTCGTAAATTATCGATATCCTGGCATAGCGCAGGACTGAGAAATGCTTCCGGTAAAATCAGGGCGCTCTCACTGAAGGCAGAGTAATTGATGCCATTTTCATTAAACAGGCGACACAGGGCCGGTGGAAACAGGCGTTCTTTTTCCCCGGCAGTTAACTGGTCGCCAGCCATGAACGCTAAAAAATCTTGTGTATAAATCAGTGTGGTTAGTTGGTGATCGGGCCCAAATGCCATCAGATTATTCGGGTGGAAAATTTTATTGTGCTCACCGGGATCTGTCTGTGGAATCCGGCAGATTGGACAGGATTCGGCAATATTTTTTGTTGCTTTGCCATCAACAAGCCCAAAGTACTCCTCATTTTCACTGGCCACAGGAAACGATAATTGTCTGGTAGAGCTTTCTGGCAGATGTGATGCATTCTGAGCGCGAAAGACATCCAGCCAGACGTTTTCGCCTGCACGCTCTGCTTGCTTCAATAGCCCGCTTTCTTCAATAAGGCTGCCTGTGAAGCCCACCATAAACTGGTCTGACGTTGGGCGGGAAACCAGATATTGGCCGGTTTGACTGGCTATAGCGGATTGGAGGTCAGGGCGATTAAGGCCATTAAACAGTATCCAGGTGAGCTTTGATGTTTCTTCGGCCTTCAGTGATTTGATTTTTTCGACCGTGTCGGCATTGTTCAGATAATGAATCAATTCAGTAGCATCCTTGTTAATCAATTCATTCACTTTTTCCACAATGCAAGCAAATAACTTGTCAGAATTGTTGGTTGGCAAGGGGGCGGTAATGCTTTCAATGTGCTTGTATTCTCTGATTTTTTTTGGATGATTTGCAGGCTGGTACTCAATATCGGGGTGGTTGACAGACAGAGCGGCGCTAACCTTTTTTTCTGTTTCACTGTTCGCTTTCAGTACATCTTTAAAATGAACAAGGGGAGGGAATGGGGCCAATTTTGAATGGATCATATCGATACTCAGCAACCGTTTGAATTATTGTGCAATATATGACCACTCGAAAAGGGAATAGTTCCAATACCGGGAGCGCTTCAGGTTCTGCCTGATAAAGGCACTGAGTGCCAGATATGAAACCTTCTGAGTGGCGATATGACATTCCAGATCAGTCGGCTTTCATCTGGTTTGATTTGTCCACGACGATGGCATGGGTAGCTGGTATTAAAAATCATTGACAGTCGATTTGCCTGATGAAACAGAGGCGCAATCCCGTCCGGTGTAAACTCATCGCTGACAACGATAACTACATAGTTTTTTTTCTCAATATCCAGATCTTCAAGGCTGCATGTTTCAAGATTAACACCCACCTTCCAGTGAGGTGAAAGTTGCTTGCTATCAGAGGGCTTGCAGATAGATATCATTTTTTTCTTCAGTTTGCCGGACAGCCATGCGCCAAAACGGGGGGTTCTTCCTGCTTCGACAATAACGACTGATACACTCTCCTGAGTCTTTCTATCAGCGTATTTATCAGGCAATATTTCTTTTGCAATTCCCTCAACATGAATGGCTCGGGATAACCAGCTAATCATATTGTTTTTCCTGAATAACCAGGGTCTGCTAAATACATCTTCAGACATTAGATGTCGGGAAGAACGTAGTGATATTTGCCAGTGATTGATAAAATGATCAATATGTTCAGTAGTGTCGTCATACTCTG
Source organism: Endozoicomonas sp. ALB115 (assembly GCF_049310245.1). Lineage (NCBI taxonomy): Bacteria > Pseudomonadati > Pseudomonadota > Gammaproteobacteria > Oceanospirillales > Endozoicomonadaceae > Endozoicomonas > Endozoicomonas sp. ALB115. Next base: position 105,320 of record NZ_JBLYZG010000010.1, read on the forward strand.
AATATATATTGGCAGTATCCACTTTAATATGCTGAACATTTTTTTCTGCGTATAGCGGATGGACTTCATTCACCTCTTCAATGCCAATACATTTATCTTTCTGCAATGGTCGAGTCGGAATGAGAGGAAAGGATTTGGAACGCCATACCCGCACAGTGCCACGGGTGGGTGACATATCTCTGGCTTCAAATTCAAAATCAAAGGGGACGTTATGAATGTTGTTCTGTCTGGAAGTAAACCCGCAGCATGGAATGGTAATCAATGAGAGCCGTTTGCAAGTCTTGACTGGCAGGCATGCCTGATCCGTTGAAACATGAGCATGCATCATTAAAACAACCACATGATATTCTGACAGATCATATTTTTCCGATAGATTAACCTCTTCGACAGGCTTGGCGATCAGCGTCAGATTGTCAGGCAGTACTGATTTTGGTGTTTGTAATACCGGGTCAATGGACAGCACTGGCCAGTCAGTATTTAAAGCTATCCATGCCCCCAGTTTTGGTTTTGGACCCGCACCCACATCTAAAACGATCAATTTATCATCAGGGCTGTAGGGAATGTGTTTTTTCAGAGTATCCCAGATGGTTAAAATTGTACTGATTTCTTTTAATGACTCCCATTGTAATAAGTCCATGGAAATAAATCGTGCGGCCTGTGCATGTTTAATAAATCTTTGGAAAATGGACTTTGAGAGTGTTTTTGCCCAGTCATATTGAGTGTGTGTTTCGGCTGTTATCGGTTTAATTGTTGAATTGTCAGCCTGGTTATCAGGTGCAGGCAATAATGAAGGCATTATGCCCGGAGGTTGAAAGTATTGTGCAGATGCAAGCATGGTTTTTTATTTCGTTGTTGTTCCGGTGAAACAATAAATGAGTAATCAGAATAGTAGGTTAATTTCATGACATCAGCCGGAAACCCAACTATAACGTAAATATCCTGTCCGGAGGTCAAAATATGCCTGTTTCACCGTCTGCGACCTCTTCATCGTCAGCCCCTGCGGAGCACCCAAAAAAAGCAGACGTTCAACCGGCAGAAAAGCAGGTTCAGGTCTTGTCCTGGGGATACCGGCTGACCACACTGACGGCCTTGGCAGGCAACAGCATGTTATTACCTGCCTTGATGAATACGCCAATAACCACCTCCCTGGCCAGGCCATTGATGCAGTCACAATACGATGGAAAACGGCCTGAGCTGCACCTTATGTTTTCGTCACGGGGGTGGCTGCCTGCCCTGGGCCGCACCGGCATTCGTTATCTCATCGCTGACACCGCCCGTTTGGCCAGTGAACAGGCCATCAGCAGGCTGGCGAACATCAATGAAACAGATATTCCTTCAACAAAACAGCCACAGGAAAAGTTAAACCTGCTGGTGGATGCGGCCTCGTCGGCCATGATGACCTGCGCCAGTCAGCCCATGACCTCCATGCAGGTCTACCGACAGGTCCGGCAGAATACATCAGCGGTAGGGCCTCAACACTTCCTGCAAGGGTTGCTGGCACACCCTGTGCGTGGCAGTGCCAGCAATTTTCTCAGTACTTTCCTGATGTTTAGTCTGGACCGCAATGATCGCCATCTGATTGCCCGTCATCAGGCCGGAGAGATATCCCTGGCACAAATGACGGTTATCCAGACAAGTCTGGGCGGAGTTGTCGGGGTGCTGAATAATTTTCTGAAAACCCACGCAAACGCCCGGGCCCTGGGTTTGTCCCATAAAGATATTTTCCAGAAAATCATGGTCAAACAGACCCCTTCGGTATTGGCGGCCCAGGTGTTTTATGCCTGGGTGCTGGGCGGGGTTGCCAATAAACTCTGGGCATCCTCTATCTCTGCGCTGCAAGGCCTGGACAAGTCAGTTCGTGATCGCATCCTGATGGAACCATCGCGGCCAGCAACCAGTGACCACTCGGATGAATGAAGCGACATTTTGCGATCGGTCATGTTGTGTCAGGAAGGCCTATGAAAACAGAGCCACTCCCGCCGACTGATCGGGTTCAGTGTGATCAGATATCCGTGTTTGCTTAAGAACCTGATGCTACTATCAACCCGGTTTGATGGTACGGATAAGGCAAGACTTTATAATTTCAGTAAAGGCTGTTGCTTTGGTCTTGCGTCAAGCTATGTGCTTTACGAGCAGCTGGGGTGTCCGGAGGAATATGATGAACTATTGGGCACCCTAAGCCAGGATCCGGCATTGGGCTGGGTATGCTGGAATAAGTACTACGCTCATTTGGCTGATGGTTTGCTAATTCCTGACTGCTGCCGATAGCAATGGCAATACTTCTGACCAGTTATGAATCATGCACAATTTCCTGAGATACCCACTTTGCAGCATCCCTTCTGGTGCCATTGACCCCAGCTCAGCCCAACATGCTTCGGTGCCACTGCCATCGTCTCAAACGACTGTGGGCAAATTTGCGACTCATCAGGCTGAAGTCATGCAGGATGTGCAACCACAAGTGAGCCAATCGGGGGTAGACAGTTTTGACCATACGGGGAATGCCATCGGTGATAAAGCGCTCAGTGACAGGAATATCCAACAGGCTACTGATCAATCGCTGCCCTCTGTTAAGGGTGATCAGCTGGATAAACCTGGCCAGGCAGAACTGAAGGAAACGCAAGGCCAGTTGCTCAAACAGGCCGACGGACTGCTTAAGAAAAGTAGTGAAAAAAAGGCGGTAACGGCCTCTCTGAGTGGTTTGAAAAAGTCAGTAGCTGAATTGAAAAAGGCTCAGAACGATAGCCCGAAGGGGGCTCTTGAGGCACTTCAAAAGACAGAGTTCCCGCCCGCCCTGAAGGTCAAAATTACCCTTGGAAGTGGCGAAAAGTTGAGCCTGATCCCCCCCGGGGAAGAGTTGGAAAATCAGACCAACCTGGGCGAGCTGATGGAGAAAGCCATAGAGATTCTTGACAAGCATAACAAGGAGAAATTCGCATCATTTGATCAGGCCAGCACTGACCGGGAAATCGCTAATCTGAAACAGCAAGTTTCTGATATCGATCAACAAATCGGAGGTGAGTCCTCGGGTATTAATGACTTGGCCAGACTTGAGAACAGACAATGTCTGCTGACCATCAATGTGCGGGCCAGAGTTGAGGACGGTTCTGTCAGTGCCACGCACATTGATGGTGGTCCGATAGCTCAACAACAAACAATGGGAAGTTCTCTGGCAGGGCCAGTGCATACAGCCACAACGAACCAGCCTTCTCAAACCGAGCCTGAGGTGGGGCCGGACAATGACAGCTCTGTAAGGCCTGAAACAACAGCGCAGGGTCTGACTGATACAAGCCCGGCTGATCAGGATATTGCCATCAACTCTGCGGATGCCGGAGGTGATACAGCCCCCCCGGAAGATATCGCAGTAGCAGTGACGTTTGATAATCCTGTTATAGGAGACACTTCGCTGATCCCCGGCATCATGCAGGGTCCTTCCGGGCAAACAGACTCTGCAATAGACACCAGTCCACAGCCCGATGCTACTCAGCAAACCGGCGGTACCGGTGAGGATTACAATGAGCTTGATGGCGTTGCCGGGTTGTTTGCTGAGCCAGTGGACTCCGCCAACCAAGCAGTATTAGACAGTGGTTTAGCCACCGGTGAAGTCGATCAAAGTGATACCGAGTCGCTCAAGACAGAAGAGGAATGGACAGAGACAACATTAGCCGGGGATGGCGACAGTGGGCTTGGTGGCGTCGCGGAAAGTGATGTTGAGTCGTTGAAGACAGAAGTGGAATCGACAGAGACGACATCAGCCGGGGATATTGATAGTGGGCTTGGTGGAGTCGCTGAAAGTGATGCTGAGCCGATCAGGAGCGAAGTTGATCCTCAGCCGATTGAGACTGAAGCTGATACTCAGTCGATCGAGAATGAAGATAATACTCAGTTAATTGAGAACGAGGATGATACTCAAACGATCGAGACCAAAGCAAAATTGGCTGAGAAAACATCAGTCGAGGAGGATGATAGTGAGCTTGATGGCATCGCAAAGTTGTTTGCTGAGCCAGGGGACTCCGCCAACAATGCAGCATTAGACAGTGGTTTATCCGCCGGTAAAGTCGATCAAAGTGATGCCGAGTCGCTCAAGACAGAAGAGGAATCGACAGAGACAACATCAGCCGGGGATGGTGGCAGTGGGCTTGATGGAGTTGTCGCTGAAAGTGATGTTGATGCTGGGTCGATCAGGAACGAAGTTGATCCTCAGCCGATTGAGACTGAAGCTGATACTCAGCCGGTTGAGACTGAAGCTGATACTCAGCCGATCGAGAATGAAGATAATACTCAGTCAATTGAGAACGAAGATGATACTCAAACGATTGAGACCAAAGCAAAATTGGCTGAGAAAACATCAGTTGAGGAGGATGATAGTGAGCTTGATGGCATCGCAAAGTTGTTTGCTGAGCCAGGGGACTCCGCCAACAATGCAGCATTAGACAGTGGTTTATCCGCCGGTAAAGTCGATCAAAGTGATGCCGAGTCGCTCAAGACAGAAGAGGAATCGACAGAGACAACATCAGCCGGGGATGGTGACAGTGGGCTTGATGGAGTTGTCGCTGAAAGTGATGTTGATGCTGGGTCGATCAGAAACGAAGTTGATCCTCAGCCGATTGAGACTGAAGCTGATACTCAGTCGATAGAGAATGAAGATAATACTCAGTCAATTGAGAACGAGGATGATACTCAAACGATCGAGACCAAAGCAAAATCGACTGAGCAAACATCAGTTGAGGAGGATTACAGTGAGCTTGATGGCATCGAAGAGTTGTTTGCTGAGCCAGAGGTCTCCGGTGATAGTACCGCATTAGACGACAATCAGGAGGAAGATTACAGTGAGCTTGATGGCATCGAAAAGTTGTTTGCTGAGCCAAAGGTCCCCGGTGATAGTACCGCATTAAACGAAAATCCTGAGCCAGAGGTCTTTGATGATGGTATCTCACTAGACGAAAATTCGCAGCCAGAAGTCTCCGGCGATGATAGTACCGCGCCAGACGAAAATCAGGGGATAGATGTTAGTGCAAGTGAAAGGTCTGGAGATAGTGCGCCAATCGACAGTGATACAACCACGGTTGGCGATGACCAGATAGATGTTGATACTGAGTCGCCTCAGACCGAAGCGGAGTTGACTGAGGAAACACTGGTCGATGAAGGTTTCACTGAGCCTGATGAAGTCACTGGTATCGATGACTCTGAACGGTCAGAAAGCGTGATGCAGCGATCAGATGATAGTGACATCGACAGTGATACAACCACGATTGGCGATGACCAGATAGATGTTGATACTGAGTCGCCCCAGACCGAAGTGGAGTTGACCGAGGAAACACTGGTCGATGAAGGTTTCAGTGAGCCTGATGAAGTCACTGATATTGATGACTCTGAACGATCAGAAAGCGTGATGCAGCGATCAGATGATAGTGACGTGGCTCAGGCCATTACTCCAGATGAAGCTGAATTTACCGCTGAAAGCCCAGAACCTCAGGACTCGGTAAGCGATTCTGATTACTTCTCTGACGATGAAGGTGATCAGGGGATAACACAGACGCTGAGTCCCGAGCCCGACTTTGCTATGGATGTTGCGAAAGAGTCAGCCCCGATGGAGAGGGCTGAGGTCGTCCGTCAATCAACGGCTAATATCGGCGAGATCGCCAGGCGTCGGAAAGAGAGCCTGCGGGCTGCTTCGGCCCCGGCAAGTACCACACCTGCTCCCTCTTCACCTGCCCCGAGGCCAGCAACGGGCGTAGTAAACAAGCCGGTTGATGTGAGTGGTGTGAAGTCTGTCGTTGCTGGTCAGATAAATGCCACCAGGAATGCCAAATCAACAGACGCCATACCAAAAGAGGAGAGGGCCAGAGACAAGAAAACGCTGGGTGTTTCGAGTACCTATAACGAAGCCAGTGTTATTGAAAATGCCTTTGACAAGTTGCAAAAAAATGCAGGTAATCTGAAAGTTTCAAAAGATATTGCCAAGACGGCCAGAAAATACATTGCCACCGAGGCTCAGGATAGTGGACGTTTTCTGGCCAAACCCACTGCACAGCAGAAAAAAGCGCTCGCTTTTCTTGGTTTGGAAAACGGTGCCTCAGAGAGAACGATTCGTCTGACCCTGTTGAACAAGGCCAGTGAATCGGCTGAATCAGGCAACAGCAGGAAGCATGACAGTACTATGAAAACACTGATCAAACACCATAAGGCGCTGTTTGGCAAATGATGGCCTATGAAATAACAGTTATTTATGGGGCTGCCTTCATGCCTCGTTCCCGGGCAGAGCAGGGGAACGAGGGTGGACGGAGATTATCGAATGATGTGCTCAGTCTTCTTCAGGGGCTGGCGTTGGAGCCGGAGCTTCTTCGGGTTGTGGCGCTGGGGTGGGAACCTTGCCTTTGCCCTGAATGGCGGCATCATGGAATGGGAATTCCTCGCCATTTGCCAGTCGACTGATCGTGATCCCCTTATCCACATGGGAATAATATCGGGCTTCAAACTGAACATCGGCAGCTCTGACAGGAAGCTTGCCCTTCTCCTTTCTTTTATTAATTTCTTTCTGGATAGCCTTCAGCGTTTCAAGCAGATCATTCAGCTTTGCCTGAGCTTGTGCAAGCCCCTGGTCTGCATTAAGTTCCCGGGCCTGATTTTTCATGGCACCAAGCGCGTGGACGTAACAACGGTAGATCTCTATAGGCGCTTTTTGTTCGAGACCAGCACCTACCGGAATCAGGGAGATGGCCTGATGGTTGGGTGGTGGGAAGGTGATGGTAACGGTCAGGTCTTTTGGCGCGCCGGGGGGCAGCTCAATATTTTTTAAGGCAGTAATCATCTCTTGCGAATTTTTATACCAGCCTACACTACCAGGGCCTTTGAGACCATTGGCGCAAGCGGCAAAGATTTCAAGGGTATCCCGAGCCTTAAGGGCAATGTTCATTTCGCCAAAGGCGGTATAGGCCTTTTCAGCTTGTTCCAGTTGGTTTTTACCCCGATTGAGCAGTTCCTCATCGCCCAGCGCCTGCAACGCTTCAGCCATTTTTCCGGGATCTTCAGTCTTGGGAGGTTGAGTTGCGGCAGGGGAGCCATTGACGGAAATGTCAGGATTCACACTCTTTACGTTATCAGGTAAGCGCGGTGGTTGAGCCGAAGGTGGTGGTACAGGTTGGCGTTTCGGCTGAGCAAAATACGACTGGTGTGGTGGTTGTAATTTGGCACCATGTCCATTAAATGCGGGTCGATTGTACTCAGGGTGGGGCTCGAACCGGGTTGGCTCCGAACCAGTGCCGAAGCCCTGTGCAGAAATGGGTGGTGGTGTAATCTGAGTAGTCATTTCAATTACCTCCTTGTGCTGGATTAAATAGTCAGTGTCTTACCTCTTTTGGACAAGAGAAGCCTGATTTAGTTCCAATCAGGCTTTCAGAGGAGGGGGCTATTGAATGATTTCAATGAGTTTGACGGTTGTCGTGCCTCCGCACTCCAGTCGTCCTGAGGCTGTCGAAGGAACCATAGGGCCTAAAGGCGGAAACTCCGGACTCTGATAGATCGTACCAACCACCCTTCTTCCGTGCATCCTGAGCGGAGTCGAAGGACGCTCAGGGTGAACGGAGACTTTACACGTCAAACTCATTGAAACCATGCACCGGGAGACGATTGGCTAATGAAGACTACAAACGCCGAACCTTGAATTTTCTGCCCTTAATCTTTCCTGCTTCCAGTTTTTTCAGTGCAGATCGGGCATTTTCCCGTTTGACCGCCACATAGGCGGTAAAGTCAAAAATATTGATCTTGCCGACCTGGTCTGCGGGAATCCCGGCATCTCCGGTCAGCGCTCCGAGGATGTCGCCAGGGCGGACTTTATGCTTTCGGCCACCATCAATGGCCAGGGTAACCATGGGGGCCGGGGCTGGCTGTTGGTTTCCGGAGAGTGTTTTCGGGTCACCAAAGACCAGGGGGGCCTTGAGGTCATCGCTGATATTATCCAGCTTGTACTGCTCCTGCCGGGTATGCAGGCTCAGTGCCAGACCTTTTTTACCCGCCCGCCCGGTGCGGCCAACCCGGTGAACATGTACTTCCGGGTCCCGGCTCAGATCGTAATTGATCACTGCGGCAAGGTTTTCTATATCCAATCCCCGGGCTGCGACATCGGTAGCAATCAACAGGTTGGCGCTCTGATTGGCGAATCGTACCAGCATCTGGTCACGCTCTTTCTGATCCATATCGCCATGCAGCACTACCGGTTTGTAGCCCGCTTCGTAGAGTTCAGTGCCGACCTCTTTGCAGATTTGCCGGGTGTTGCAGAAAATTACGCTGGACTCAGGCTGGTAGTGTTGCAACAGCTTGATCAGCATGGCGGGTTTGTCGGCGTTTTCGGCGTGATAGAAGCGCTGCTCAATATGTTCATGGCTATGGGTGCTCTCAACGGTAACGGTAACCGGCTGATGCTGGAAACGTTCGCTTAATGCCCGGATACCGCTTGGGTAAGTGGCTGAAAAGAGGAGAGTCTGTCGCTGTTCTGGTAAATGGCCGATGATGTTTTCAATGGCATCAATAAAGCCCATATCCAGCATGCGATCGGCTTCATCAAGCACCAGCGTAATGACCCGATCGATCAATAAGGTCTTTTTCCGCAAGTGATCCTGGATTCTCCCGGGGGTTCCGACAACCACATGGGCACCATGCTCCAGTGAACCGATCTGTGGACCAATAGGCTGGCCACCACAAAGGGTAACAACCTTGATATTTTGCTGATAGCGCGCCAGACGCCGGATTTCCTGGGCAACCTGGGTTGCCAGTTCCCGGGTCGGGCAGAGAACCAGTGCCTGGCAGCCAAAATCCCGCTGTTTCAATTTGACAATCAGGCCAATGGCAAAGGCCGCCGTTTTGCCACTGCCGGTTTTGGCTTTGGCAATGACATCGTGGCCTTCCAGAATTTCTGGCAGGCTGTTCTGCTGAATGGGGGTCATTTCCCGGTATCCCAGAGTGTCGAGGTTTTGCAGCAAAGCATCGGGCAGGGAGAGATTGGTAAAGCGGGTGGACGCTGTGGGGGTAAGAATAGGTGCAGTCAAATCAGGCTCTTGGCGTGTGCCATGGTACAGAATAGGTAAATGATTATAACAGAGTCTACCCTTAATGACGGTGAATCATTACCGCAGCTCATCATAAGCCTTGCTGTTTGATGGGCCTAAGCGTGCTATCAACTGATTGACGGTTGAATTGACTATAAATTTTATCAAATGCAATGGAGCGAATCATGAAATCAGGTTCTCCGGAATTGCTTCCAGAGTCTGCACAGCAGGAATGTACTCAGGAAGGGAAGCCGCTCTTCTGGCTCACAGGACTTCTGATTGGCGTTGCATTGCAGCTATTCACATTACTGGTTGCCCCCCCGGCCGGGATGAATGAGATGGCCTGGCGCTGTGCGGGCCTGGCCATGATGATGGCCGTGTTCTGGTCGGTGGAAATTCTCCCGACGGCGATTACCGCACTGCTCCCCCTGATGTTGTCGCCAATGCTTGGCTTGGCCACCATGGATAAAGCGGCTGCTCCCTATGCACATCCGGTAATATTCCTGTTTATGGGCGGTTTTGTGCTTGGCCTTGCCATGGAGCGCTGGAATCTGCACAGCCGTATAGCCCTGAGAATCATGTTGATTACGGGCACCGGGGAGAAGCGACTGGTGCTTGGTTTTATCATTGCCACAGCCCTGATCAGTATGTGGGTTTCCAATACGGCAACCACGATTATGATGATGCCCATCGGTTTATCGGTTATCGCCATGATTCGTCACCAGGGGAAGATGAGTCATGGCTTTCCTGTGGCTTTGTTGCTGGCCATTGCTTACGGGGCTTCAATCGGCGGTTTTGGCACCCTGATCGGTTCGCCGCCTAATGCATTACTGGTGGCTTTTCTTCAGGAGCAGTACGGTATCCAGATTGGTTTTGTTCACTGGCTGCTCATTGGCCTGCCTGCATCAATCATTTTGCTGGCAATTACCGGCATCTGGCTGGGCTATTTTGGCTACCGTCTGGGCGGGGAAGAAAACCATGGAGTAAGAGAGTCCATTAAGGCGCAGCAAAAAAAGAACGGTGCAATGAGCGGTGCAGAAAAAGCAGTCACCGCGATCTTTCTTCTTACGGCTCTTGCCTGGGTTCTGCGGCCCTGGCTGGGGGCAATGATGCCAGCACTGGCACTTTCCGATACCATGATTGCCCTGGTGGCCACCGTTCTATTGTTTATCCTGCCCGTCCGCTGGAACAAGCCTGAGTTTCTGATGAGCTGGAAGGAGATGCACCGTCTTCCCTGGGATGTGTTGTTATTGTTTGGTGGTGGCCTGAGCCTGGCATCAATGATTCGAACAACAGGGCTGGCAGAGTGGATTGCCGGATCATTAAACATCCTGGGGGATATGCCTCCTTTGATGGCCATCGCTTTGGTTGTCACCATTATTATTTTTCTGACCGAAGTCACCAGTAATACAGCAACCACTGCCGCCTTCCTTCCTCCCTTGGGAGCCCTGGCCATGTCACAGGGAATGGACCCGGCTATTCTTGCCATCCCTGCCGCTATTGCTGCCAGTTGTGCCTTTATGTTGCCTGTGGCGACACCGCCCAATGCCATAGTCTATGGCTCAGGCATGTTGCCAATTCGACACATGGTACGCAGTGGTATGGTGTTGAACCTTGCGGGTATTGTGATTATCACGTTGTTGAGCCACTGGCTGGTGAAATTTGTTATTTAGAGAAATCGGTTGAATTGAAACTGCTTTACCTGACACTCCCGGATGACAAAATCTGGATGGGTGACGGGTTTATGGAGCCATTCATCCTGCGAGGTCATTTCCAGAAACCAGGTGGTTACTGCTTCTTTTTTCATATTACTTCTGGTTCAGTTGTCTTCGATATTGGTTATTATCCCTGAAATTGATGATTGGTTACTTCAATCGGGCAATATATTGGGCATGGCAATCACCATGTTGCCAGAAGCGGACATAAACCGGTTCCCGATTGACGGGAACCGGCGATAGAATCAATGAGACTGCTCCAGCCGCCTGGCATAGACGACGGCATTATAACCGACCGTCGCGACAACATTACCAGCCACAAAGAACAGGATAATATCAGCTTTGAGGGCCAGAACAGTGAACAGGTCTTTTTCACTTTTGCCGGTGATAATCTGAGCTAACTGAAACATGGTAAACCCCCCGGGCTATGGCCATGGCTCAGTTATACCACCAGTCACGTTTGGTAAAATTGATGTAAGACAGTATTTTTACCTATGTTGATGGGTGGCGCTTTTGTACCACCGACAGACGCATTTCCAGTTCACATTCCAGCTGACCCAGTTGCTCAAGTTGCTGTTTTTGTCCGGCATTGACATGCCAGTAGTGAGGGGTCATGGCCAGCAGGTCCATAATCGCCTGAGTGTTTTCCAGCATCATCAGGTGATGGATGGTCTGGCTTTCCAGCAGGGCAAGATCTTCCGGCAGATCCTGCAGGCGTTTATCTTCCGGATAAGGACGTACCTCATCATAAATGGCACGGCGAAGAGCCATCAGGTGGTTCTGGCCGGGGGTCAATAGAACAATATGCCCGCCAGGTTTCAGAACTCTGGCAAACTCAGGCCAGTCACTGCGGGAGAATATGCTGATCACAGCATCAAACTGTTCGTCCATCAGTGGCAGTTCACTGACACTGGCAACCAGCCATTCTATTGCGTTGTTTCGCTTGCTGGCGGCCAGGATGGCGGGTTTGGCAATATCAAATCCACAGACTGCGCTGTCTTTGAGCTGCTCTTTGATACCCGATGTGTAATAGCCCTCACCGCAACCGGCATCAAGAATACGTTGCGGGGCTTCATTACCAAACGACTTGATTTTATCAATCAAGGCATCAACGACGGGTTGATAGTAACCGTGATTCAGAAACCGTGTCCGTGCTTCGACCATCATCTGATCATCGCCGGGGTTTTTACTGCGTTTCTTATTGCTGGGCAGCAGGTTCAGATAGCCCTGGCGCGCCCGGTCAAACCGGTGGTTATTTTGGCACACAGCGCTTTTGGGTTCTGACCTCAGCGTTTCATAACAGACCGGGCAACGAAGTAAGATGGACATCGGGATGGGCAGTATGGCTAAAAGCCAGAGATTTTAATGGTCTCTGGCAGATATGCAACGGCTGCCGATGGTTTCCTGCTGGCAGTGCAGCCTGATTATGAAATTTACTGTAAGCGCTACCCGCTGCCCGAAAAAGACAGGCCGCCAGTGCTTTAGCAGCCAGCAAGCTTAACAAGTCCCAGTCAAATGCGGAACTTATTCCGGGACAATTCCTCAGTCAGTACAATTGCCTCAACCTTTCCCAGCTACAGCCATTTCAACGGTTTTGTAAGCCCCATCATAAACACCCACAGACTGCGCTTTCAGAATATTGTCACACATGGTTTTGATAATACTCTTGTCGTCTATCATTAATTGCATCATCTGAATGGCGGCATCGGTTTGTTCAAACTCTACGGTGCCATCACCGATTTCAGCAGATCTCAAAGCACCATAAGCTTCATGCCCACCCACTCTTTGAATGAACAGCTTTGGCACCGGATAAAAAGCAAGCTCACTGGGCTTGGTTATCATAAAGTCGGTGATTCGCATCAGCAGGTTGGTGGTATAAACGGCGGAGAAAATATCACTGCTATAGAATGCGTGAATCCCTTCGATTGACTGATCGGAGTCCGGATTGGCGAAAGCCTGAACACCTTCCCAGTCATTATCCAACAAATGCGCCTTGTGCAGCTCAGGGATATCGGCGACCAGCTGTTCCCAGACGTTCTTATAATCACCAACATTGATCAGCAGGCTGACCTTACGGTTGATAATCTGTGGCAGGAGGTGCCTGATAATGGATCGATAGATTTCAAACTGTGCGCCGGCACCGCCAATGGTCAGAAGTATTCTGACCGGCTTCCCATTATCCAGGCGCTCCTTCCGCTTCTGGCAATCGCCTTTCAGATCAACCAGCAGTTCATGGTCAATAAAATGCCCGGTATGAAAAATGCTGTCCGCTGGCATTGGCTTTAGCACCTTGTCACCATCCATGCCTTTTAACATTCGGTAGCCAAAGTAACTGGAGGGTGTTTGTACCACATGCCGGGCACCTTCTGACAGATGCAGCGCCATGGGCCAGTTATCCGGAACCACATTAATCACATTGCTCATTCCGGCATGAATGGCAGCCTGAGCTGGCCAGGTATGAGTCCCCACGAATGGCATATCGTCAGGCAGATTGCCCAGAACAGTAGCCATTAGCTCACTGACTTTCTGATCTTTGGCGTTGAAGCTGAGTTTTTTGAAACCTTCACTGTTAAGCTTTTCCCAGTATAACGAGTTAAACAGTGAATATTTCTGGGAAAGACGGGATCCAAGCGAGTAAAGTTTGTTAAGGTGACTGATCACCTGTCCGCCCGTGGTTTCCTGATAGGCATTCAGGTCCAGCCAGTATGGGGTATAGCCAAGATGTCTGGCTGCAGAGGCGATAGCCATTGATATTCGGTAATGGCCATAACCCATTCGAATATTGCCAATGATAATTCCCTTTTTGGTATCAATGGGCTCACCGGTGTTATTCAGGTTGATATTCTGTACGCCCAGTGCCGGGCCGATGACCGGGTTGAAGGTGCTGCTCAGCGGGTAGGATATATGACGGTCGTCGCCAAATTTTTTCAGATAACTTGCTTTGGCTTTAGTGGCTTTTTTAACAACGGCAGTGGGTTGCCTGTTGCCAAAAATTGATGACGTAAGATCCATAACAGTACCTTGTGCAGGTCAGTGCAAAAAATAAAAAACAGCAAAATATATGAATAGGTTTCACATTTATTATGATTTTTCTTATGCTGCCCTGTCAAAAGGTGAATCGAATTCATATATTGATCCGAATCATGGAATTGTTTGATGGGAGGAGAATAACGCCGTGGAAACACAAGCACCAACCCGCCATGCACTGCTCACACCCGATGGCAGAGAAATTCAGGTCCGCTGCTGGTTACCGGACTGCCCGGCCAGGCATGCCGTTGTACTCAGTCACGGCATGGGAGAGCACGTTGACCGGTATGCGCCCTTTGCTCGGTTCTGCAATGAACACGCAATAGCCGTATTCGGCGCTAACCACAGAGGTCATGGAAAAAATGCCCAATTGCAGGGCCATTATGATGACCATCAGGGCTGGCAAAAGGTGATTGAAGACCTGGATAAGGTGGTCGCTTATGCTGCACAGAACACGGGTCTTAAGGTTATTCTGATGGGGCATAGCATGGGGTCATTTGTTGCCAGGCAATATGCGGCAAATTATGGAGACCAGTTAGAAGGCCTGATTCTTTGTGGTTCCAACCATCAAAATCCGGCTCTGTTCCATCTGGCCAGACTGGTTGCCAGAATTCAGATGGCTGTTCAGGGTAAACGACACCCTTCCAGGCTGTTAGGCTGGCTCAGTTTCAGTCAGTTCAATAAAACGGTTAAAAATGCTGAAACCGATTTTGACTGGTTATCCCGGGACCGGGAACAGGTGGGCAAATACATCGCCGATCCGCTCTGTGGTTTTTTATGCACCACCCAGTTCTGGCATGACTTTATGGGCGGATTAATAAGTATTAATTCTATGTCCACGGCCAGACAAATGTCGTCTGAATTGCCGGTTTATCTGGTCGCCGGGGATAAAGATCCCGTTGGACGGATGGGGAAAGGCGTACAATCACTGTATCGGTTTTTAACATCCGCCGGGCTTAAACAGGTGGATATCAGTCTGTACAAAAATGCCCGCCATGAGCTGTTTAATGAAACCAATCGTGATGAGTTTTACCAGGACATTCTCAACTGGATCACCACTCGATAATCCTCAAACTCACTCTGTATTGATGTTACCGAGTGAGTCTGTTTCGTCTCTTTTTTAATCATTTCCCCTCATAAACTGACAAAGATCAAAAAAAGTGAACCATCTTCATATTTTGTATTGACGCTTCTTTGTTTCGAGAGCAGTATGCCTCACATAAAAATATGAATAAATTTCACTTTTTATCTTTTTCGAACACAGCCAAGTTGTTGCGCTTAACACAGAAACCGGGGTGAATCATGAAACTAAAACCTTTGAGTCATATGTTGCTAATGTCGTCTATGGCCGTAGCATCCTGTGCTAACGCCAGTGTTGACGCCTTTCTACAAGACTCAACTTTAGATATGAAAGCCAAGGTTAATATTTATAACCTGTCTGGTACTCATGATTTCAATTCCAAAAATGCGCCCATTTCCGGTACTGCCAAAATCAATATGGATGAAATTGGTTCATCCCTTTGGCTGGATTGGCAGTCCGGTTATTTATTCGATGTGATTGGTGTACAACTGGGTTATCTGGGTGCGGCTCCAAACCTTCGCCAGAAGGGTTATGTTCGTGGTTCTATGTCGATGGGACCAATCACTCTACCTGTGTCTTCAGATTACGGCCGTTATTATGAAGATGATACAAAAGACAAGCTGGTTGGCAAGCTCGGCAACGCCAACGTTCAGGTTCGTCTTGGCGATCAGGACAATTACGGCAAGTTGTCTGTAGGTCGTTTCACGCCCACGATTTATAATTTGCTGCACCGTCCGGATTACACCTACGGTGCCTTGCACGAAGTTTATGAAGGGGCCTCGCTGACCGGCCAGTACCAATGGGACTGGGGCATGATTCAGCCCTGGGCAAATTACTTTACGGGTTACAGTGATATCCATTCGACCAAAACGGTTAATTTCAAAGATGACTTGAAAGACAATAAAGACTTCGGTTCATACGACGAAATTTACAACGTTGGTTTCCATACCGTTACCGATTACTACGTCAGCAGCGCCTCCTACTCAGTAGCCCCTGATTTTCAAAAGAACGGCATTATCGAAGTCTATTCCGGTATTCCAATAGGCTTCCTGACCGGCTCAGATAACTACGATAGCAGCAAGATCATCAAGTTCCTGGTTAAGTACGGAATGGAAGAAGGTGATGGCACACGGAACTCTGACCATAAGACAGATGTCACCGAATTTGGTATTGGCCTGGATACCGGCGACTTCGATATTCTGTTTGGTGTTACCCAGATCGGTGAGGACAGCTTCCGGGGTTTTGGTACTCAGAATGGCAGAAAGGCCGGTGGTGGTACCGCTGTCTGGGGTGATATGGCGGTTGTGAACAGCTTCGACCTGGCTAATCAGCGTACTTACTTTGTCGTGGGTGGTTATGACCTGGACAGCGTTGGTTTGCAGAAATGGCGTTTCCAGGGGGTTGCAGCCATGGCAACTGATACTGACCTGAGTAAGTTGTCCTTTAATCAAGAGATGCTGAGTCCTGAAAAAGACTACACCGAAATCAACCTGGAACTGCTCCATAACTATGGCGGTGAAGGTTTGAGCTATCGATTCATGGTGGGTGCGGATACTAACCTGGACCTTACTGGCTTCGGTATTTTCTTAGAATACAACACTGACATTTTGAAGTAAGTTCGGGTCATGAGAAAGCGCGTTCATCTTAATTTTGACTGGCAATACATAGCAGATATTGATCCGTCTGATATTCACTCCCTGGCGTGGGAAAGCCATGCCTCAAAGGTCGATATTCCTCATACCAACAGGGAGCTGCCTTACAACAATTTTGATGAACGCGCCTATCAGTTTCAATCAGCCTATCGCAAACAGATAGCCTTTGAGCATTTTGCCGATGCCAGTCATGCGCTGTTAAGGTTTGAAGGCGTGATGTCTTCCTGTCAGGTATTTTTCAACCGGGTATTGGTGGGTGAACATCACTGTGGCTATTTACCTTTTGAAATTGATCTATTGCCTTATGTAAAAAAGGGTCAGGATAACGAAATCATCGTTGTTGTTGATGCTTCTGAAGATCCATTAATACCGCCATTTGGCCATGTTGTGGACTATTTGACGTATGGCGGCATTTATCGGGAAGTAGAGCTGATTCTCGTCTCAGACATTTATGTGAAAAACGCCCGGATTCATACTGCACCGGATAACGATAACAACCAGAAAGTCCACCTTGCCATTGACATTGCCAATCCTGATTTACACGACAGTGAGTTAAATCTGGAGATTGCCCTGTGTGACCTGAATGATCAGGTTATCCACCAGGAACCTGTTGCTGTAACGCTGTCAAAGCATCATACCCAACGGATTGAACATCATTTTACAGTGTCCGATGTCAAGCTGTGGGAGCTGGATAACCCGGCGCTTTATAAGCTGGTGGTTCACTTGTCTGGCGATACACCGTTAGATACCAGAACATTTCGCTTCGGCTTTCGCACGGTTGCTTTCAAAAACGACGGGTTCTATCTCAATGGCAAAGCGGTCAAGCTGATTGGCCTGAATCGCCATCAGTCATACCCTTATGTGGGCTACGCTATGCCCCAAAGTGCACAGGCTCGCGATGCCGAGCTTATGAAGTTTGAACTGGGCTGTAATTGTGTGCGCTCATCTCACTATCCACCGAGCAGCCATTTTCTCAATCGCTGTGATGAAATTGGCCTGCTGGTGTTTAATGAAATTCCAGGCTGGCAGCATATTGGTGAAGAACCTTTATGGCAGCAGAGAACAATGGACAATGTTCAGGGAATGATTGAGCGGGATGTCAATCATCCTTCTGTTTTTATCTGGGGAGTTCGTATCAATGAATCCCCTGACCACCATGATCTTTATAAGGCAACCAATGTCCTTGCCCGCCAACTGGACCCATCACGCCCGACCGGTGGCGTGCGGTGTATTGGCAATAGCGAACTGTTAGAAGACGTTTATACCTACAATGATTTTTCCCACACCGGAAATAACGAGCCACTGCAAAGCCGCAGGCAGGTGGCCGGTGCTGATGTGCCTTATCTGGTGACTGAGCACTGTGGCCATATGTTTCCAACCAAGCCGTTTGACAGTCAGGACCGTTTACTGGAACAGGCATTACGACACGCCAGAGTGTTAAATAAAACCTTTGGTCACGCGGACTATTGTGGTGCTATTGGCTGGTCCCTGTTTGATTACAATACCCATGAAGATTTCGGCAGTGGTGATCGCATTTGTTATCACGGCGTGCTTGATATGTTCCGGGAGCCCAAATACGCCGCCGCCGTTTATGCCAGTCAGCAGGATGAGATGCCGGTCATGGAACTGGCTGGCAATATGAAAAACGGTGATTATGCGGCTGGCCAGGCCGGTGCATTATGGGTATTCACCAACTGTGACAGTATCAAACTGTTTAAGAATGATCGTTACATCCAGACGTTTTATCCCGATAAAAACAGCTTTCCTCATCTGCCCCATCCACCGGTGGTTATTGATGATTTTATTGGCGACCAGATTGCTGTTAATGAACCATTCAGCCCTGACGACGCTGAAACCATTCGCCAGCTTTTTTCAATCATCATGCGCAAAGGGCAAGACGGATTAAACCTCTGGCAAAAGGCGCAGATGTTCTGGATATTGAAGAAAAACCGTCAATCGATTCAGGACGGCGTTAACCTGTTTTTAAAATACGTTGGCAACTGGGGCGATGCATCAGCCAGCTATCGCATTGAAGGTTATAAACACGACCAGTGTGTGATAAAAAAAACACGCAGCAAGTCCCGAAAAGCCAAGCTTAACGTTAAAGCCGACCAGTCGCGGTTGCAACACCGGCATACCTATGATGTCACTCGCATCACCGTTCAGTGTGTGGATGAGGACAGTGTCGTACGTCCCTATGCCAATGATCCAATTCAGGTCGAAGTCAGTGCCGGACTGGAATTAATGGGGCCAGACTTTCTTTCTTTAACCGCTGGCAGAACCGCCTTCTGGGTGAGAACCAGAGGCGTCACTGGCCATGAACAGGTCAGGGTTAAATCCTCTCGTTTCGGACAGCACTGCATTGAACTTAACATTGAACTCGACGTTCACATATCAGCCTGAAACCAAAATATGGAGTTTCCATGGAAAGTAACAGTCTCTCAAAATGGAAGATATTTTTCTTCTCCTTTGGCAACTTTGGCTGGTGTCTGGCCACGTTTTCGTATTCAATTCTGATTACTTATTTTTACTACCCTCCGGCGACGGATTCGGCCAGCCAGATTCCTGAGTTTATATCCCGGGCACCGGTGCTTTTTGGTATCACCACCGTGGGGCTTATTTATGCCTTAAACCGCGCCCTGGATGCCATTACCGATCCGATTATTGCCAATCTCAGTGACCGGTCCACAAGTCGTTTTGGCCGCAGACGTCTGTTTATGATGCTCAGCTTCCTGCCCACCGGGCTGATGTCGGCAGCGATTTTCTTTCCTCCGGTGGATACTGTGTCCAGCCTGAATATTGTCTGGCTGGTGATGTGCTGTGTCATTGTGACGGTCAGTGTGACCATGTATGTCGTGCCTTATATGTCACTGATTCCAGAGCTGGGCAAAACCGACCATGACCGGATTATGATTTCTACCTTCTGTTCCGTTTCCTGGGCACTGGCCTTTGCCTTTGGGCAGCTGATCTGGGTCATCAAAGACTACATTCAATCCCTTGGTTACACGCCGGTAGAAGCCATCCAGGTAGCCGTATCACTATTTTCTGTGTTGGGCATGCTGGCCATGGTCGTTCCTGTTCTGGCGATTAATGAAAAACGCGATTGCCGGGGCAGCTCAACCAATGAAGATATGCTGACCTCGTTGAAAACCGCCATGGCCAACAAAAACTTTTCCCGCTTTACCGCCTGTAATGGCCTGGCATTTATGACGCGCTTCTTTCTGGAAGTGGGTGCTATTTATTACGTCACCATGTTGATGGGGCTTGAGGAATCTACCGCTTCTATCATTATGCTGCTGCTGTTTCTGGCCAGTTTTGCCCTGTATCCGGCTGTGGTCGCATTATCGAAAAGATATTCCAAAAAAAGCCTGTTCCGCACCGCTCTGTTTGTTCAGGGCCTATTGTTGAGCTGTTTTTCCCTTTGTTCCCTTGTCAGCCGTCCGGATATACTTGGCTGGGCGCTGCTGGCGTTTATGCCGTTTCCTCTGGCGATTATGGGCATTATTCCCAATGTTATTGTGGCAGACCTGGCGTTATCTGATGCTGCAAAAACAGGCAATCATAAAGAAGCCATGTTTTTTGGTGCCAACATGTTTGCCTATAAAGCGGCAACCTCTTTAACCGCTCTGCTGTTTCCGTCCATCATCATCATTGGCTCCATTGCTGAAGCGGCTGACCTGTCTCCGGAGCCCACCACTCTGGGTGTTACCCTGTCCGCATTACTGGCGGGCTGTCTGGCGTTTCTGGGAACGTACCTGATGGGTAAATATGATGAAAAACAGGTGATGGCTCAGATCGAACCTGAACCTGCTGAAAACACTTTTGCTACCGCCTGAAAAAGATATTATTTGTGATTGCAGTCAATAATGATGAGCAGATTTTTCATCTGCAAACCCTGAACAGCAGCTATGTTGTACAAGTATCAGACGCTGGCCATTTATTGAATCTCTATTATGGTCAACGTCTGGAGCATCGGGACAACCTGTCGATCCTTGATCATTCGTATCAGGTCAAGCTCGGCTCCACCACGGCTTACTCCTCAGAAGATGAGCGTTACTGCCTGGAAACCCGGAAACAGGAAGTGAGTACTTCTGGCAAAGGCGATTACCGTGAATCCAGCCTGCATCTTATTTACACAGATGACGGGAGCAGTACATCGGATTTTGTGTTTGATCGATATGAATTGAACAGCAACAAACCCTGTCTGGATGGGTTACCACAGACGCACTCACCCGCCGATGGTGATCAATCGTTAACCATCGTGCTTCGGGAGAAAATCAAACCGGTAGAACTGCATCTGCACTACACCTGTTTTGTACAGCAGGATGTAATTTGTCGCAGCATGGAAATTATTAACCTGGGTTCAACACCGGTGGTGGTTGATAAAGCCTGCAGTATGAACCTCGACCTTTCCTCCCCGGCATTTGATGCCCTTCATTTAACCGGGAAATGGATTGCCGAAGGACAGCTACAGCGCCACGCTCTTTACAAGGGAATGTTTTCTATTGGCAGCAACCGTGGTGTCAGCAGTGCCACCCATAATCCCTTTATGGCTCTGGCTAAGCCAGACTGCGGGGAAACGACGGGCGACTGTTATGGCTTCAGTCTGATTTACAGCGGCAATCACAAAATCACCACTGAAGTGTCGCCCTACGACCAGACCCGCATAATGCTGGGTATTTCTGATTTTGACTTTCGCTGGTCACTGGCGGAAGGGGAACGATTCACCTGTCCTGAAGCTGTCATGACATTCAGTCATCAGGGCCTTGGAAAAATGAGTAATAATTTCCATCGGGTCATCAAGACTCATCTGATTCCCCAGCCATGGCAGAATAAAGCACGGCCGATTCAGGCAAATAACTGGGAAGCCACCTACTTTAACTTTGATGAAGGCAAGCTGATGAAGCTGGCCAGAAAAGCAAAAGATCTTGGTGTTGAACTGTTTGTTTTAGACGACGGCTGGTTCAGTAACCGGAATGATGAAACATCCGGCCTGGGTAATTATGTCGAGGATAAAAAGAAACTGCCCGGCGGGCTGGCAAGAATCTCCCGGAAAATTCGTCAACAGGGGCTTCAGTTTGGCCTGTGGGTTGAACCGGAAATGGTCTCTGAAGACAGCGATCTTTTCCGCCAGCATCCCGAGTGGGCGGTTATTTCACCTAAGAGAAAACCCTCTCTGGGACGGCGTCAGCTGCTTCTGGATATGTCGAACCCAGAGGTTATTGACTACCTGTATCAGCAGCTGGCGGATGTATTTCGTCGTGCAGAAGTCAGCTATGTGAAGTGGGATCATAATCGTAATTTCAGTGATGTTTATTCAAACCACTTGCCGCCCGGCCAGCAATCCGGCTTCTATCATCGTTATGTACTTGGGCTCTACCGCTTGTTATTTAAACTGAAAGAGGCGTTTGGGGAGGTTCTGTTTGAAAACTGTTCCAGCGGTGGCAATCGCTTCGATCTGGGAATGACCTTTTTTATGCCCCAGACCTGGACCAGCGATAACACAGATGCCTATGAGCGGGTTGCCATTCAGCAGGGTTTCTCTTTACTGTATCCGCAATGCTGTATGAGTGCCCATGTCAGCGGGCATCCATCTCATCAGGTGTTGAGGCATACGCCGATTGAGTCACGTTTTAATGTCTCCTGTTTTGGTTTATCCGGCTATCAACTGGATTTAACCAGGCTAACCACCTTTGAAGAAAAGGTGATTATGAAACAGATCCGCTTCTATAAGCAGCACAGGACATTGCTGCAACAGGGGGATTTTTATCGTCTCGCCATTGATGGTGGCAATCAGCAAACCGCCTGGATTGTGGTCAATGACGATAAAACCGAAGCCGTGGCGGGTTTCTTCCAGGGACTTCAGCAAGCCAACCCCACACTGAAAACCCTTAAACTGCCAATGTTGAATACCGATGGGCTTTACCAGGTAACCAGCAGGGAACAGTTTCACAATATTCGTCAGTTTGGCGATCTGGTGAACGAAGAACTGCCTGTAAATATCAAAGACCGGGGGATTTTACACGGTATCGTTGCCAACCGGGTTTTGCACCCAAGTAATAACGAAACCTACACTCTGTATGGTGACCAGCTGCAACATCTGGGCATTCCGTTAAAGAGTCAGTTTACGGGAACTGAAATGTCTGAGCAGGTGTCGCACATTGGTGATTTTGGTACCCGGCTTTTCCATATCAGGCAGCTGTAATGAGATACATGGCCATGGTATTTTAATGTCGCAAAAGCCCGTTGCCCGAAAAAGACAGGCCGCTTGTGCTTTTGCGGCCAGAAGCCAGCAGCCAGCTTCCTAAACACCCGGCGCAGTAGCCCCGGAATACCAACGTATTACCAACCCAAAATTATCGCCGATGCGCGCAAAGAGTGACCAAGATGGATTTACAACAAGTGACCAACCGGCGAAGTCCCGCACAGAGTAGAAGTCGGGCGAGAGTCACAATCATTCTTCAGGCGGTTAAGTCGCTGATTGAAGAAAAAGGCATTGGTAATCTCAAGATGACTGACATTGCCAAACGGGCCAATACCTCATCCGGTTCTATTTATCAGTACTTTTCAGACAAAGACACCCTGATTCTTTCTCTTGCTGAGCACTTTATCGATCAGATCCATGCCATCCTCGACAACAACCTTGCCGAACTGAAAAGCTTCAGCGACATTACGCGGGTTTTTGAGAAAAACTTTGATGATATTTACCGGTTGCATAAAAACGAACCGGCACTGAGGGAGGTCTGGTTTGACGCCATTAACCCGGAGCTAAGCAAACTGGCGATCAGGGACTGTGAAATTAACACCGACAAAATTTACCACAAACTGCTTGAGCTGGGAGAGCCGGAAGACCGGGATCAACTCAAACGCTATATTTTGCTGCTGACCACTCAGTTTGCTGCTGCAATGAGACTGTGTTTTGCCAGCGATGCAGGTACTCCTGAGCAGTTCAGGGATATTTTCATTGATATCATGGTGTCCAGTGCGCCCGGGTATTTCAAGTCATGGTAAAGAATACTTTATAACAGACTGGGCAACGAAGTAAGATGGGCATGGGGACAGTGTGGCTAAAAGCCAGAGAGTTTAATGGTCTCTGGCCGATATGCAACGGCTGCTGATGGTTTTCTGCGGGTAGTGCAGCCCGATGATGAAATAACCGGATTAAGGTGCTACTGGTACATCGTTCCTTATCTGACCACCTGACGTACACCTGAAAGACTGTGTGTGCCAGGCGTTCAGTTTTGTTGCCTACTTAGTTCCGTGTAAATACAAAATACCCTGTATACACGTATCCAGATCTGTTTTTAAGCTCTGATAACCACCATAAGCTTGTGTCATGGAAAGTACATGGGTGAGTGGATAATCACCTTTATTAAAGGCTATTCCTGTTCAAGGAACTTGGTACATCCCTTGGAAGTTGTAGCTCCTCGAAAATGCTGGTATGCAACCCTTCTTCGCCCTACACCTACAACGCCCTTTTGCATAGAGCTACCACTGAGCAGATTACATTATGTCCCCATTGAACCTTGTGCGCCCTATGCGGTATTGTGACCACAAAACTTCAAATTAGTACCGTGGTTTATGTCTGAGTTCATACAGTGGGTGGAGAACAACTTTAATACTCTGTTTTCAGGGCTTGGGGTGTACGTTATCAGCCTGATTATTGCTGCAATTCTTGCAGTGGTAGGCTTTGTGCTGCGTAAGAAAAGCACCTCAGTTTACAAGGTGTCTCAAAAAAATATCATAGCAGGCGGCGATGTCGTTGGTCGTGACAAGGGGTAAAGACTTCGGTGGTTTATAACCGTGTATCGCAGGAAGATGTCACGGCAGCCGGAGATGTAGCTGCCAGAGACATTAAAAAGACTGTCAACAATTATTATGCTCCTCAAGGACAGGTTGTTTACAGGGAAGACAAGAGGCTCACCGCACTTATTGAAGAGCATGAACGAGCAATCCTTGCAGACCCCGACTATCGGGATTTTTCCGAAAAACTGAATAACTACCTGTACCGCAAGGTTGAAGGTTCTCTTCGAGACCTTACTGAGAAGCTGACAGATGGCGACCGAGCTGACGCCATAGACTACGCAATGGAGCTAAAAGAAAGCGTCTCGAAGAAAATTCTTAGGGATGGCTGCTTTACTTCTGCACAGAAAATTTACACTCACCTCCTGACCCAGATGCGTACTGCCTTCAAAACCCTTGTTCAGCGCAGGATAAAATCAGGTGATTTTACTGTTTACCAAATAGACGACATTGTAGAGGCAAGGGTAATCCTCCCACTACTGAATAACGTGGAGGAATGTAGTCTCCAGATTGATCTCGAAGACCTGTACGGACTACTGTATATTCTTACAGGTAACTGTTACATAGAGTGGGACTAGCAAGTGATTATTTACCACCCAAAAGACGACTTATATCACTGCATGTTCAGGTTCATCACCATTGCTAGCCTGCAAAATCTGGATGAATTTGACTTCACGAGGTTGAGAATTTACGACTTTTTTTTCCTGTTCCCTCATCTTGCCAAGGATATTGAATTTCCAAGAGCGAAAGGGGCTGCAAAGGTCAAAAAAACAGCCGAAAGAATGCAGGAACCATACGAGAACTTACCCGATAAAAAAAGGCTTTTCTCAGAAATGGGGGACTATCACATCCAAGCCCTCCAGATATTGCTTGCTAAGGATATCTTCAAAGAAGTTGATGGGAAGTTGAGCATATCAAAAGCCTTTAGCAGTCTTTCAGTCAGCAAACTCCTTGAAGGAAGCAGTAGCAAGAATGACGGCTTCTTTCATGACTTAATCAATATTCTTAACCAGGTGGAAATTACAGGACAGTCTGGTTTAAAGAAAAGAACTGGTCTAATGGAATACAGATATGACGCAGTATAAGCCCTTCCTGATAGTCAACAGGTTGGTAGTGACCAAGGGGGCGAAACGTGCCTACGACGAGTCCTTTAAGGCTGGCGTTAACATCATTCGTGGTGATAATAGTTCAGGCAAGTCTACTATTTCAGACTTCATTTTTTACGGCCTTGGTGGAGACCTGAACAAATGGAAGCAAGAAGCCGCATCTTGTGATTTTGTATACGTTGAGGCTAACCTCAGCGGAAGTGTTTACACCCTTAAACGTGCCATAAAGGAAAGTGGACGCTCCAGCATGGACATATTTGCTGGCACCTTCGATGCTGCAAATTCCGCTGAGAACACAGACTGGATTCGATACCCATACAAGGCAGATACCAAGGAAAGTTTCTACCAGATACTATTTAAGGAATTGGGTATTCCTTACTCTAAGTCAGAAGACAAGAACAGTATAACCATGCATCAACTGTTGAGGATGATGTACGTTGACCAAATGACATCACCTGACAGGCTATTCAAGTTCGATAAGTTTGACTCTCCAACGAAGCGTACAGCCATCGGAGAGCTTCTAATTGGTCTTGCAGACTTTGATCTTTATCAGAAACGGGTCGGCTTACAGAAGCTGGATGCCAAGCTTGATAGTCGAGTTAAGGAAATCCAGACCATTCATACCTTCCTTGGCAGCACTGTCAAAAGTCTTGCCGAAATTGATTCAGAGATAGCTGAAAAACAGGCTGAAGTTGACAGCTTAGAGAAGGAAGTAGAGCAGTTTTCCAACGAGTCAGAAGACGAAACCACTGATGATTACATCATTCAGGAACTGGCTGACAATGTACAGAATGCACGGAAGGAACATGCTCAAATAAGTGACCAAATTGCTAAAAATTCTTTTGAAATCAGTGATTCCCAGTTATTCATAGCTTCGCTGGAGTCTCGAATCGAAGCCCTGACAGAAACACGGAGCACAATAAGCGCCCTCTCCGATGTGGCGTTCATTCATTGCCCTGCTTGTCAGATTGAGCTGGTCAAGAAAGACACTGGATGTTCAGTATGTGGAACTGAGCAGGATGACTCTGAGAGCAATATTGATCCTACCTTCAAAGTAAGGAAGGAGATTGAATTTCAGATTGAGGAGTCCAAGAAGCTCATAGACATTAGACAAGACAGGCTCGGCAAGCTTCGATTAGACCAGAAGCAGGCTAAAACCAAGCTTGAGGAGTTGGAACGGGAACTGACAGTTATCCTCAAACCTCAACGTACAGTCAGTGTCCAGCTCAGAAGGAAGTTGAATGAAATAGGTTCATTGAGGAGCCAGATTTCTGCATTGAACAGCAGTAAGGAAGAGTTCGGCAAGCTCTACAACCTTTATGAAGAAAGGGAAGCCATACAAGGGGAGGTGAGCAACCTCAGAGCAGAGATAAAGCGACTTGAGGCTAAACAAGCTTCCGAAATTACTAGGAAGAAATATCAGCTTGCCAATATAACTCGTGCACTCATTCGTGCCGATTCCCATGAGGAAATTTTCACCGAAGGGCAAAAGATAGAGTTTGATTTTGGTGAAGACAGGGTAACTATTGATGACAGAGCCTTATTCTCTGCCAGTTCTATGGTCTATCTGAAGAATGCCTTTAGGCTTGCAATGTTAAAGGCTTCCTGTCTGGAGACTAGCTATCTGTACCCCCGTTTCCTGCTGATGGATAACGTAGAGGATAAGGGGATGCAACATGCCAGAAGTCAGCAATTCCAAAGGGAAATAATCAGTGTATCTGAGTCTCTACCTGTTGAGCACCAGATCATATTCACCACATCAATGATTGCCCCGGAGCTTGATGCCAGTGATTATTGTGTTGGTGACTTCTACGATGACGACAATAAAACCCTGAAGGTTTGATCTGGCCACATGAGCCAGCAGGTAGAGCTGCTGGTTCCACTTCATAACATCGAGGTCAAACACCCAAACGCTTAACCTGTTCCGCTCTCCACTGCCCACCCTTAGCAGTCTTTATTCCTTGCTCATTCAGCCCACCCTGTGTCGTGCATCTATCATCTTGCATCTACTGAAAATGTCGGTGGACATAATAGCAGTAATTCCCGATGAATCCTGAAGCACTACAGCCACGAGAGATACAGAAGAGGTAAAAAAATCAT
Source organism: Endozoicomonas sp. ALB115 (assembly GCF_049310245.1). Lineage (NCBI taxonomy): Bacteria > Pseudomonadati > Pseudomonadota > Gammaproteobacteria > Oceanospirillales > Endozoicomonadaceae > Endozoicomonas > Endozoicomonas sp. ALB115. The sequence continues at coordinate 132,845 of NZ_JBLYZG010000010.1, forward strand.
GCCCGCACAATTCTTCGACTAAA
>NZ_JBLYZG010000011.1:0-130552 GCF_049310245.1 Endozoicomonas sp. ALB115
AGTACTTAGGGCTTGCAACCGTCTATGGAGAAGCTGTTCCAGTTCCGGTAGGGCTTTGTCCATGCTTGCCCGGGTCAGTGCTTTTACATCCTCTGCAAGGTTGTCCTTATGCTTGCTGACACTGTTTACCAGCGCATCTACTCCGTAAGCGGCCAGCCGTTCCAGTACGTGGCCTTTCTGAACCTGGTCCTGTACGAAAGGAATCACGGCGTTTCTGAGCGCGGTGGATTCTGATGCCTGATTTCCGAGCGCCGCTGCCTCGCCCGTCACGCCGGTCAGCAGTGGTTCTACCAGGGTGTTTCCACGGCGAACCAGGATCTCCTTTACGACTTCCTGGTTCTGCTGCCCCGTTGCCTGATCTACGGTTGATAACCAGCCAAGCCCCTGAGTTGCCAAGGTCTGCACCAGCGACTCTGCCTGTTCGGTTAACTTATCAACTACCCTGGACACGACCCGGGCATCACCGGCAAACAGACCGTGCACCAGCTCACCTACCCATGCAGCACCGTCGTGCATCCCTTGCTGGGTCAATTCCCCAAGCACCGCTTCGGCAGTAATGTATGGGTGTTTTTGCAGAAGTGATTCCACCTGATCGGCCAACGCGTTGACCATACCGGCAAGCCCTTCGCCCAGCATTCGGTCAACTTCGCGGGCTATCATCGTGGCTGAGTCTGCGGTTTCCTCCTCGGCAGTGATCTCGGTAACAGTTGCTGTTTTCCAGTCTGCGGATTGCAACCGGTCACTCAGCAGTTCAACCATTAATTCAACCGTGGCTGTGGTCAGAAACGTCGGTAATTGTTCGGTCAGTGCCGTGCCACCCTCTAAGGCATTCACATCGTCACATTGCTCACCGTTGCGCCTTGCGGTAAACAGCGCCCCTTCCTTGACGACAAGATCCATAACCTCACGGATACTGTCCTCAAGGATCGGCTTGACCGCTTCCAACTGACCACTCTGTGTAATGACCAGGTCGACGGCTTCATCAGCCAGATTACCCAACTGATCAGCAACGGCCTGACGGGCATCATGCCAGTGATCCTGTTGATTTTGATGGTCCGCTGTCGTTTGCTTATTATCGCTGCCGGGCTTTTCCTCTGGCTTCTGAGCTTTCGCCGCCTGGCGCAGGTCAGCCACAACGCCGTGCTTATCATCTACCTCCTTTTCCATCGCAGTACTTAGGGCTTGCAACCGTCTATGGAGAAGCTGTTCCAGTTCCGGTAGGGCTTTGTCCATGCTTGCCCGGGTCAGTGCTTTTACATCCCCTGCCAGGTCGTCCTTATGCTTGCTGACACTGTTTACCAGCGCATCCACTCCGTAAGCGGCCAGCCGTTCCAGTACGTGGCCTTTCTGAACCTGGTCCTGTACGAACGGCATCACGGCGTTTCTGAGTGCGGTGGATTCTAATGCCTGATTTCCAAGTGCTGCTGCTTCGCCCGTCACGCCGGTCAGCAGTGGTTCTACCAGAGTATTCCCACGGCGAACCAGAATCTCCTTTACGACTTCCAGGTTTTGCTGTCCCGTTGCCTGATCCTCGGTTGATAACCAGCCAAGCCCGTGAGTCGCCAGGGTCTGCACCAGCGACTCTGCCTGTTCGGTTAACTTATCAACTACCCTGGACACGACCCGGGCATCACCGGCAAACAGGCCATTCACCAGCTCACCTACCCATGCAGCACCGTCGTGTATCCCTTGCCGGGTCAATTCCCCAAGCACAGCTTCGGCAGTAATGTATGGGTGTTTTTGCAGAAGTGATTCCACCTGATCGGCCACCGCGTTGACCATCTCGGCAAGCCCTTCGCCCAGCATTCGGTCTATTTTGCGGGCTATCATCTTGGCTGAGTCTGCTGTTTCCTCCCCGGCAGTGATCTCGGTAACGACTGCTGTTTTCCAGTCTCCGGATTGCAAACGGTCACTCAGCAGTTCAACCATTAATTCAACCGTGGCTATGGTCAGAAACGCCGGTAATTGTTCGGTCAGCGCCGTGCCGCCCTCTAAGGCATTTACGTCGTCGCATTGTTCACCGTTCTGCCTCGCGACAAACAGTGCCCCTTCTTTGACGAAAAGCTCCATAACCTCACGAATACTGTCCTCAAGGATCGGCTTGACCACTTCCAACTGACCACTTTGTGTAATGACCAGGTCGACGGCTTCATCAGCCAGGTTACCCAGCTCCTCTGCAACAGCCTGACGGGCATCATGCCAGTGATCCTGTTGATTTTGATGGTCCGCTGTCGTTTGCTTATTATCGCTGCCGGGCTTTTCCTCTGGCTTCTGAGCTTTTGCCGCCAGGCGCAAGTCAGCCACAACGTCACGCTTATCCTCTGGCACCTTTTTCATTGCGGCGGCCAAGGCTTGTAACCTTGTGTGCAGGAGCCCTTCAAGTTCCGGTAGGGCTTTGTCCATGCTTGCACGAGTCAGTGCTTTTACATCCTCTGCAAGGTCGTCCTTATGCTTGCTGACACTGTTTACCAGCGCATCGACTCCGTAAGCGGCCAGCCGTTCCAGTACGTGACCTTTCTGAACCTGGTCCTGTACGAACGGCATCACGGCGTTTCTGAGCGCGGTGGATTCTGATGCCTGATTTCCGAGCGCCACTGCTTCGCCCGTCACGCCGGTCAGCAGTGGTTCTACCAGAGTATTCCCACGGCGAACCAGGATCTCCTTTACGACTTCCAGGTTTTGCTGTCCCGTTGCCTGATCCTCGGTTGATAACCAACCAAGCCCGTGAGTCGCCAGGGTCTGCACCAGCGACTCTGCCTGTTCGGTTAACTTATCAACTACCCTGGACACAACCCGGGCATCACCGGCAAACAGACCGTGCACCAGCTCACCTACCCATGCAGCACCGTCGTGTATCCCTTGCTGGGTCAACTCCCCAAGCACCGCTTCGGCAGTAGTGTATGGGTGTTTTTGCAGAAGTGATTCCACCTGATCGGCCACCGCGTTGACCATCCCGGCAAGCCCTTCGCCCAGCATTCGGTCAACTTCGCGGGCTATCATCGTGACTGAGTCTGCCGTTTCCTCCCCGGCTGTGATCTCGGTAACAGTTGCTGTTTTCCAGTCTCCGGATTGCAGCCGGTCACTCAGCAGTTGAACCATTAATTCAACCGTGGCTGTGGTCAGAAACGTCGGTAATTGTTCGGTCAGCGCCGTGCTGCCCTCTAAGGCATTCACGTCGTCACATTGCTCACCGTTCTGCCTCGCGACAAACAGTGCCCCTTCTTTGACGACAAGATCCATAACCTCACGGATACTATCTGCCAGAATCGGCTTGACCGCCTCCAACTGACCACTTTTTTTAATGACCAGGTCGATGGTTTCATCAGCCAGGTTACCCAACTGATCAGCAACGGCCTGACGGGCATCCTGCCAATGATCATGCTGATTTTGATGGCCCGCTGTCGTTTTCTCCACACCCTTGCCGGTCAAATAGCCGGACTTTTCCCCTGGCTCCAGCTCCTCCGCTATCTGCTGAAAAGTAGTCACCGCATCAACCCTGCTACTTGCCAACGCAGAATGCAGGCTCTCTAATCGTTCATGGATAGCACCTTCCAACTCCGGGGCTGCCTGAACCAGCAATGTTTTTACATACTCTCGAGCATCCAGATCTATCTGTTCTTTGTTTTCCGCTATCCATGTTGCCAACCAGTCCATACATTGATTGACCTGGTATTTCGCCCCCCACTCCTTTGCTCGTTGCCTTATCCAGTGCATAGCAGCACTTATCAGCTGGTGCTGCAGATTGACCGTTTCCTCTGAAATTGTATCTATAACTGCCAGAACAATGGATTCGTCCCCCATTTTCCGGTTAAACAGATCTCTTACCAGATCATCAAGCCAGACGGTTCCATCCCCGGCGCTTTGCAGGATAACGTCGGAAGCCAGTTTCTGAAGACTGTCCAGGGGCAGGGTATCAATCACAGACTTTAATGGGTCCGTTAATTGCTGTAGAGCAACTGCTTCCGCTGTTTTCAATGCCTCATCGATGGTGTTTGCGGAGTCTTCCTGAGAATCTGACGGGCTATTCGACTGACCGATCACTTCACGCCCTTTGTCACGAAGTGCTTTTTTCCACGCCTCAGACTCGAGCTTACGGCTCAATATATCAACAGCCAATGTCGTTAAAACCGGTGTCATGGCTGCCCGGAATCCGGGGAGAGTCTCTGCCAGTCCCTGATCTGCCGCGAGTTCTGTGCCATTTCGCTCAGCAATAAAAGCAGCACCTTGACTGACAGCCTGTTCCATCACTTTCTCAATGCCCGGCTCTACACTCGCTATAACCGTATCCAGATTTTTCCGGAGTTCGCCGGTCAGCAGGTCTATCGCCTCGACTACCACCCTGCTACCTTGTTGAGCAATCAACTGATCAATAACACGGCTTTGCCCGACACGAGGTTCTGTCGTTCCTTCAGCAGAATATGAGGTAGAAGCCCTGTCTGATTGATCGCTCGTTGCTGAATCGCCTGATGTGTGCGGGTCTTGTACAGCGGCAGCATCCTCTCCCTGTTCAGTTTGCTGGCTATCGTCTGCAAGTGCAGCGGTGATTCTGGTCACTAGGTCTTGCACATCCCCGCTATTCTTTTTGCAGTCTTGCGTTTCTCTCTTTAGTTTTCTGATAGTACGTTTAATATCTGGCGCAATTTTTTTCAGATTCTCTTCTATTAACGGCTTCAGCTTATCTTTAAACTTCTGTTCATTTTGAAATACCCGAACAGCTTCTTCTATTTTCTTATTGATCAGCTGTTTGATTTTCTTTTCAGTGTATTTAACCGGCTCTGGTTCAGGCTGATTGGATTTGGACTTCCATAGACCCGCTATTTTGCCAGCCATTTTAGAAATACCATCCGCAGCAGAACTGAATTTCTGCACAACAATATGGCTGTGTTTTTGCACAACCGTTGTTAATGTTTTTGCTGCGCTACTGGCAATTCTATTTTGAATCCTGTCAATTTCATCAGGTTTACGTTGCTGCCAGTCATTGAATATGCGTACAGTATCAGCGCGAATATTCATCAGGGTATCGATAATAATGGCCGTCATTCTGGATAGCAGCTCATCAACATTCTTATCGGTCAACTCAACGCCTTCAGCCATCATGCTGACCAGTGCCTGGTTGATAATCCCCTTTAAAGAGTCAGCCTTGATGGCTGTCATTTTTTCATTAAACAGTTTATTACCCGACTGCGATACAGTAACAATGCCGTTACTTAACATGGAATCAATGCCAATTGCATTGTTGTGTGCCGACGGATGCCCGGTTAAACCCAGTATGCTCACGATTAATCGGGTCAGAGTGTCCGATATTTCCTTTTTCCCAGCGTCGCTATCCGCCAGGGTTACTTTATCCAGAAAGGCCTCATGAGTCAGGTGTACCAGAATGGTGGCAATTGATCGGGTAACATCACTGACCCAGCCTTCATCACCCCCGGGATCAACCGCATTTCCAGCCACTCCACCGGCAACGCTGTCTGGCCAGGGGCTGGCCTTTTTCAGCTCGCCCTGAATCACTTCCGTCAGATTTTCCACCAGGGCATTCAGAGCCTCAGGCTTTTCCAGCATTTTTTCCGGCGTTAAACCTGCTGCCTTGACCAGCCTGTCACTCATCTTCTTGCGGGGCTTTGCGGGAGGACGGATAATCTCGATATTCACATAACCGTTATCATGACTGCCACCCACAGAGCAACCGGTGCGACCGGCAGCAACGATTGGCTGGGCATCCGGATTAATGCCAACCTTTCTCAAACCTAACTCAATGCCCAGGCCACAGGCTTTACGGAGGTTTTGATAGATAGAAAAAACGATATCATGGTAAATATGGCGAACTTGAGGAGCGTCCTCATCCGGGTTAGCGGAGGCTGGGACACCGGTTGCTTTTGTCTGCTCCATAGAGGAATAGGCAGTAGTCTGTTGGCTTGCCGTTAAATTCTGACTCCGGGGTACTGCCAGTAGATAAGTACTTTCATCGGCATCATCTTCAGTGCCCTCGCTTTGATTGGCGCTGGAAGCCAGTAAAGAACGCCCTGACACTTGACTGATTGAGTTTCTGTCAACCATTGCTGTCTGTGCAGGAACCCCCTGTGCAGTGCCCTCCGGACATTGTTTGATAACATGATTTGCTGTACCAAAATCAGGCCGAACAGAAACCCTGTCTCCGCTCGCTCTGATCGATGGAGACCGGGGTCCTACCTCCGGGATGACCGGGTTATTAGCAGTAAACTCCGTTAATTCCATTTAATTAAACTCCATTCTACTGCCAGGCATATTCTTGTATTTGAGAGAGCCTTCATTACTTGATATCTAATGAGCCAGCAAAACCAATGAATTGACAAAGCTTTATTCTCTGATGGATGCAAAAGTCTTTGACGGTCGTCAAGTCATCAATAACAAAATTGAGACTATCGTTTTATTTGAGTGGTAAAAGGGAGAAAAGTTCCCTGACTTTTGACCAAAAAGCCGAAAGTCAGGGTAAGAAAGGAGAAAAGAAGTGTAAATCAGGCAGGAACGCGACGAATTTTGGCACCAAGTTGCTGAAGTTTCTCTTCAATGCACTCGTAACCACGGTCAATATGGTAAATACGTTCTACTACGGTATCACCTTCAGCGACCAGACCTGCAATAACCAGACTGGCTGAAGCCCGCAAGTCAGTCGCCATAACCGGTGCGGCCTTGAGCTGCTCAACACCTTTGACGATAACGGTGTTACCTTCCACATCAACGTCTGCGCCCATGCGTTTCATTTCCTGAACATGCATGAAGCGATTTTCAAACACGGTTTCGGTAATCCGACCGGTGCCTTCAGCAATGGTATTCAATGCGGTGAACTGAGCCTGAATATCGGTGGGCATTGCTGGATAAGGTGCCGTTTTCAGGTCAACGGCCTTGGGACGCTTGCCCTTCATGTCCAGTTCAATCCAGTCATCGCCCCATTCTACCGCAGCACCGGCTTCCCGAAGCTTGAACAGAATCGCATCGAGAATATCAGGCTGGGTGTCTTTCAGGCGAACCCGGCCACCGGTTGCTGCGGCAGCAATCAGGTAAGTGCCGGTTTCAATGCGGTCTGGCAAGACCGAGTAGGTGCAGCCATTAAGGCGCTCTACGCCCTGAACCCGGATCATACCCGTACCATGGCCTTCAATCTTCGCACCCATGGTAATCAGGCACTCGGCCAGATCCACCACTTCAGGCTCACGGGCCGCATTTTCAATAATGGTTTCGCCATCGGCCAGTACTGCAGCCATCAGGATGTTTTCCGTACCAGTGACCGTTACGGTGTCCATCAGTATGTGTGCACCTTTCAGGCGATCCTTGACGCTGGCTTTGATATAGCCGTCTTCCACAACAATATCTGCGCCCATGGCCTGCAGGCCGCTGATATGCAGATCAACCGGACGGCTACCAATAGCGCAGCCACCGGGCAGGGAGACTTCTGCATAACCAAATCTGGCCAGCAGAGGGCCCAGTACGAGGATAGAAGCCCTCATGGTCTTCACCAGCTCATAAGGTGCCACGAGCTGCTTGATGGTGCTGGCATGAACTTCCACGTTCATCTTTTCATCCACCAGCAGCTCAACCCCCATGCAGCCAAACAGCTCACACATGGTGGTAATGTCATGCAAATGGGGCAGATTACATACGGTAACCGGGGAGTCAGCCAGCAGGGTCGCAGCCAGAATCGGCAGGGCAGAGTTCTTGGCACCAGAGACCCGAATCTCTCCATCCAGGCGCACACCACCGGTGATAATCAGTTTATCCATGGTTTCTCACTTAGTCCTGGTTACCCAGCTGTCTGGCACGCTCTGCGGTAGTCAAAGCCACCATCGATACAGCGTGAATCGCACCACTGGTGATGAATGGATTCAGGTGAGAATAGATCATCTGCTGACGCTGAACCGGTCTCTTCGCCTCAAACTGGTCACTGATTACGGTCAGACGAAAGTCACACCCCTCGCCCTCAACAATCACTTGTGAGCCCGCAATCTCCTTCTCCAGAAGCGCCTTGACCTCTTCGGCTTGCATGATCCAACCTCTCAGGGAATAACAATCAGGTATTTAAAGGGAACAGTAAAACCGGCCAATGATATCCGAGAGAGGGTTCCATGAATAGCCCCAAAACGGGATCAACCCGCTAGGAGCCTGTCGGACTTAAGCGTCCGTAGCGAGGATTGCGAGAAATTGAGGATAAAAATTTCTGCTTCTGAGGAGAATAGCGGGGCTATTTGACGAAGAAGCAGGAATTTTTAGACCAATTTATCGCAACCGCAGTAGGACAGTCTTAAGTCCGACAGGCTCCTGGCTGCGTCAGTTTTCCAGGCCGTTCACATTATTCAACAATGGCTGAATACCACAGACTTCAGCCAGTGCCTCCAGTTCATGAGGCATGCCAACAAATTCGATAGACGTTTGCTGTTTTTTTGCCAGCCGGATCCAGGAGAGAAAGACCGATAAAGCAGAGCTATCGGCCTGGGAGATACCGCTCAGGTCAATTTCCCAGTCGTCACCGCCAGAGGTCAGTAACAAACGGGCACCCTGCTCTTCAACAACGGCGGAGGTGGTGAAATTAACCACACCATTCAGGGTAAACCGGCCAGGTGCTTCCACTGCCAGGGTCATGACTGCTTGCCCGCAGCGTTGTTCTCCGTTGCTTCACCCTGCATGATTTCCGGCCAGTGATCCACAACATACTGGAGATCATTGTACTTGCTCATGGCTTCGGCAAACTGATTACGGAACTGAATGCCAATATTGATACCATCCACAATGATATTCCTGAGTTTCCAGCGCTCATCCTGATACACCATGGAATAAGAGATGGCCACAGTACCGGAGGACGTTTTGACCGTCATATCCACGGGAACCAGCCGCGCCTTGCCTGACCGGTAGGCATTCAATACGGTATCCGGTACCGCATCAACTTTCTCAATGGTCAACCGGGTATCATCAAGCTTCAGCAGGGCCTTGCCATAGAAGCTGATCAGACTGTCTTTAAACGTCCTGGAAAACTGTTCAATTTGCCCGCTTTTAGCACGGCGGGAGTATTTACCCATCACCCCCCGGGCAATGGCGTCGAAGGCCACGGAAGGTGATAGCTGGCGATCAACCTCGGCAATAAAGGCAGCATCGTTTTTTTTATACTCATGAATATTTTTTTCAAAGGTTGCCAGCAGCTCCCTGGTAATGTTTTCCACTTCCTTCTGAGGTGACTCAATGACCTGCTCAGCAGCGATGACCGCTGAAGACCACTGAAATAACAGCGCCACCAGGAAAGCCAACACGTGTCGATTACCTTTCATCATCCATTCCATCCGCTAGCCAGAGAAGGCTTCTCCGGGTTTGTTGACCTTTCGTTACTCACTTTTATTGACCGTACCCAGAAGAAACTTACCGATCAGCTCCTCGATAATCAGCGCTGACTGCGTGTCTTCAAAACGCTCACCATCTTGCAGAAACGCCTCGTCACCACCAATGCTGATACTAATGTACTGCTCACCCAATAGCCCTGCGGTGACAATCGATGCCGTGCTATCGATAGGTATATTATCGATTTGCTGATCAATATCCATAACCACCCTGGCCATGTACGTCACTTTATCCAGCTCAACACTTTGCACTTTGCCAATGGTGACACCGGCCATGGATATTTTGGAACGGGGTTTCAGGGCTCCGATGTTATCGAAGTAAGCATGCAGCTCATAGGTTTCACCGCCGGTTTTCAGGGACAGGCCACTGACCTTTACCGCCAGCAGCACCAAGGCCAGCATGCCCGCCAGCATAAAGGCACCGACACTGATTTCTAACGTTCGTATCCGCATTTTATGCTCTCTCCTTAAAGCTCACCAAACATCACTGCGGTCAAAATGAAATCCAATCCGAGAACAGCCAGTGAGGAATAAACCACCGTTCTCGTGGTTGCACGACTGATGCCTTCTGAAGTGGGAACGGCATCGTACCCCTGAAAGACAGCGATCCAGGTCACCACAACCCCGAACACCAGGCTTTTCAACATGCCATTGCCCACATCATCGACAAAATCAACCGACTGTTGCATGCCACTCCAGAATGAACCTTCATAAATTCCCAGCCAGTCAACGCCCACGATGACGCCACCAAGAATCCCGACCAGGCTGAAGATCGCCGCCAGCAACGGCATAGAGATAACCCCCGCCCAGAAACGTGGGGCAATGACCCGTTTTAACGGATCAACACCGATCATTTCCATACTGGACAGCTGCTCGGTCGCTTTCATCAGCCCGATTTCAGCGGTCAGGGCAGAACCGGCACGCCCGGCAAACAGCAGTGCCGTCACCACCGGCCCCAGCTCACGTACCAGGCTCAGGGCCACCAGCTGACCAACAGATCCCTCTGAGCCATAGCGAATCAGAATACTGTAGCCCTGCAAACCAAGAACCATACCAATAAAGAGACCGGAAACCGATACAATGATTAACGACAGAAAACCAACGTTGTAGAGCTGCCTGACCAGCAGCGCGCCACGTCCAGAGAACCCCGCCCGGGAAAAAATCGCCAGAAACAGAAAAATACCGGACCGCCCCAGGGACTGCACATGACCAAGACCTGACTGACCAAGCTGGGCCAGCCGGTCCAGAACATCAAGTTTCATTTATACCCCCGGAGACAGTAAGTCGCTTTGATAATCATCTGCAGGAAAGTGAAAAGGAACAGGCCCGTCGGGCAGCCCCTGCATAAACTGGCAGACCCTGGCATCCGTTGAACTTAACATCTCCTCAGGGGTGCCGGAACCAATCACTTCACCATCGGCGATCAGATAGAGTACATCCGCGATGCTGGCCGTTTCATGAAGATCATGGGAAACAATGATACTGGTGATGCCCAGCGCCTGGTTCAGCTTACGAACCAGCTCCACCAGCACGCCCATGGCAATCGGGTCCTGTCCGACAAAGGGTTCATCATACATCACCATTTCAGGGTCCAGGGCAATGGCCCTGGCCAGGGCAACGCGCCGACTCATACCTCCGGATAACTCACTGGGCATTAATGACCATGCACCGCGCAGCCCCACCGCATGGAGCTTCATCAGTACGATATCACGGATCATGGTTTCCGATAGCCGACTGTGAATGCGCAGGGGGAAGGCGACATTCTCAAAAACGGACAAATCGGTAAACAGTGCCCCGCTCTGGAACAGCATGCCCATTTTACGACGCTGAACAAATAACTGATCTCTCGTCAGATCAGCCAGATCCTGACCATCCACCACAATCGAGCCCCGGTCGGGTAGCAGCTGACGGCCAATCAACCGTAGCAGGGTCGTCTTGCCGGTGCCTGAAGGCCCCATAATACCCACCACTTTGCCACGGGGTATATCCATATCGATATTTTTGAAGATCGCCCGGGAACCTCGATAAAAGGTCAAACCCCGAATCTCGACAAAATTATCGGTACGGTTTTCGTTGCTGTGTTGTTCACCTGAGGAGATGGAATTCATCATTGGGTTCGCAGATCCCTGCAACAGACAGAATGTAAAAGTCTTCCAGTTCCGATATTATGACCTGTTTCACACTTTAATTGCACCTTCCAGTACATCAATTACATTGAAACCATGTACCAGACAACTACAGACAAATTATATCGGAGGAATTTTCTGCTGACAGGATCAATTCAGAGGGGAATGCAGTTGCATTGTCTGCCTGATTTTCCCTACACTTCCTTCCTTTATATGAATTCTTGAGAACTCCCCCGGAATGAGTCCTGCCATTTATGCCATAGCAGCCATTATTGTTGGCTTCATACTACTCACCTGGAGTGCAGACCGCTTTGTTGGCGGAGCTGCCGCTACGGCAAAAAACTGGGGTATATCCCCCATGCTGATCGGCTTGACCGTTGTCTCCATCGGTACATCTGCGCCAGAAATTCTGGTATCGCTGATGTCTTCTCTCCAGGGACACAACGATATTGCGGTTGGCAACGCCATTGGTTCCAATATTGCCAATATGGGGCTGGTGCTTGGACTAACCGCGCTTATCGCACCACTGCCGGTCAAAACAGCACTGGCCAAACGGGAAATACCCTGGCTGTTACTGGTCACGGTGATTGCCGGTGCCTGCCTTGCCAACAACTACCTTGGGCTTATAGAAAGCCTGGTGCTGCTCAGTGGCCTGTTCGTTACCCTCTATCTGATGGTGACCTGGCAAAAATCCCACCCTGAAGAACCTCTGGCAGAGATTGAAGAGATCGAAGAGCTGCCTTCTGGCAAAGCGTACCTGGAACTGGTGGGCGGACTGGTACTGCTGCTGGTCAGCGCCCAGATTCTGGTTTGGGGGGCAACGGAAATCGCCACTTTGCTGGGTGTCAGTGAGCTGATCGTTGGTTTGACGGTTGTCGCCATTGGCACCAGCCTGCCGGAGCTGGCCGCATCGGTAGCCAGCGCCCTGCGCGGCCACCATGATATTGCCCTGGGCAATGTGGTGGGCTCAAACATCTTCAACCTGCTGGCCGTTCTGTCAATGCCCGGACTGGTTCGTCCCGGAGCCATCAGTGAATCCGTTTTCTCCCGGGATTATACCGTGATGCTGGCATTTACCGTTCTGCTGGCGGCCATGGCCATCGTCGGTAAAAAACCCAAAACGCTGGGACGTTTTACAGGTATTATCTTTCTGGCAGGGTATGCCTGCTATGGCACATGGCTGTACGTACAGACGGTTTAAACCGGAGCTGAACGCTCCCTTCCCCCTGAACTATTTTATCCCGGAGTCTGAAAGGTTATGCTTTGCCACAACATCCTGACAGCTCCTGCAAAGGCTTTACTGAAATGACCTCTGACCAGAATTTTATTGAAATTGGTCGTCGTACCATCCAGATCGAAAAGGATGCTATTGAAGCGTTGCTGCCTCGTGTTGGTGAAGACTTCAGCAATGCCTGCCGGTTAATGCTGGAATGCCGGGGCCGAATTGTCGTGGTGGGGATGGGAAAGTCAGGACATATCGCCCGTAAAATCAGTGCCACCCTGGCCAGTACCGGTACACCGGCGTTTTATGTCCATCCCGGCGAAGCCAGCCATGGTGACATGGGCATGATCACCGCAGACGATGTGGTGCTGGCTATCTCCAACTCCGGTGAAACCGGCGAAGTCATCACCTTGCTGCCGCTGTTCAAACGAATGGGTGCTGCGCTGATCAGCATGACCGGCAAACCCGCGTCCACCCTGGCGCAAGCCGCTGAAGTGAACCTGAACACAGGGGTTGATAAAGAGGCCTGCCCACTGGACCTGGCACCCACATCCAGCACCACCACTCAACTGGTTATGGGGGACGCGCTCGCCATTGCGCTGCTGGAAGCCCGTGGCTTTACCGCAGAAGACTTTGCATTTTCCCACCCCGGCGGAGCCCTGGGTCGCAGGCTGCTATTGAAAGTGCAGGATATCATGCATGACGGCAATCGAATCCCGACGGTGAAAAAAGGCACACGCCTGGGTGAAGCGCTGCTGGAAATGACCCGGAAAGGTCTCGGCATGACCTCCATTATTGATGACAACAACGTGGTCGTTGGTGTCTTTACCGACGGTGATCTTCGTCGTGCACTGGATCACGGGGTTGACCCCCACAACACGACCATCGACGAGGTAATGACCATCAAGTGCACCACCATTACCCCTGATATTCTTGCCGCTGAAGCACTGAGAATTATGGATGATCGCAAAATCAATGCGCTTATCTGTGTTGACCATGAACGGCATGCTGTTGGTGCCATCAATATGCATGACTTGCTGAAAGCGGGCGTGGTTTAAACGCTTTTTATCAGGCTCAAGGCTGTTTATCAGGCTAAGGCTATTTATCAGCTCAAGGCTGTCAGTATCGGAACCCGGATGACCTATCGCAATCATCTTATTATCGCTGCAATCCTGCTAGTGCTGGCTGCTGGCTATTGGACCTACGACGGTGCAATAGTAACGGTCAGTGCCAGCCCCTCGGAAATTATCCGCCAGGATGCCGACTACTTTCTGGTGGATGCCCTGGTTAAGGAGTACGACGCTACCGGAGCGCTGCAATACCAGTTGCAGTCGGACAGCATTACCCATTACCCCCACAATGACAACACACTCCTGCAACAACCTACTCTGACTAACCTCAGTGACAGTGGACAACTCACTGTGTCAACGTCAGAGAACGGAAAATTACTGCCCGGTGGCAAAGATATTGAACTGTGGGATAATGTCGTGGTTATCCAGAGCAGCCCGTCCGTCAGGCAACAGGGCTATGAGCAAAAACTCAGAGTGGACACCGATTTCCTGACCATTGCCACGGATAAGGAAATTGCCGATACCGATCGCCCTGTGCTGATTACCAGCGACATCGGAGAGACCCGAGCCATTGGGATGACCGCCTGGTACCAGCAGGGAAAGATTCAATTAAAGTCCAGAGTACGGGGAGTCTATGAGACTGAGTAATCTGATTATTCACACAATCATTGATATCTCCCTGTCAGGGAAACGATAACCCATGACACGACGACCAAAACCAAAAGCACTCCTGAACAAACAATGGCTTGTCGGGCTGTTATTTGTCCCATTTATGGCCATGGCCTTACCCGCTGATCGTCAGCAGCCCATCCAGATCGATTCAGACACGGCTGACATTGATAATAAAAAAGGGGTGTCTGTGTATCGTGGTGATGTGGTCATGACCCAGGGCACCACGCGTATCACCGGTGATGTGATTACCATCTACACCCGGGATCGGGAGTTGACCAGAGTCATTGCCCGGGGCAATAAGGCCAGGGCTTATTATGAAGAGCTGCAACCCGGTGAACAGGGAATCGTCCAGGCCTGGGGCAACACCATTCGCTACGATGTGGACAGTGACCAGATTGAGCTGATCAAAAATGCCCAGCTTTCCCAAAAGGGAGACACCTTTACCGGCGAAAAGATTGACTACAACCTGACCCTGCAGACCGTCAATGCCAAAGGCACGCCCAGCCAGGGAGACAATGGCCGGGTACAGATGGTGATTCAACCCCGTCAGGAAAAAGCAGCCAGCACGAAATAATGGAACGCGGGCAGCGTTCTAAACGACACACTTTGTTTTCACACTCAGGTTAACAGACAACCGGATGGCAATCCTCAAGGCAGAACATCTTAGCAAAAGCTACAAAGGCAGAGAGGTGGTGAAAGATGTCTCTCTGCAGGTTAACAGTGGACAAATCGTTGGCCTGCTGGGTCCTAATGGTGCAGGAAAGACCACCTGTTTTTATATGATTGTCGGGCTGGTAAAAGCCGATGGCGGCAAAGTCAGCATTGACCAGCAGGACCTGACCGTTCAGGCCATGCACCACAGGGCCCGTGCCGGTATCGGTTACCTCCCCCAGGAAGCCTCTATATTTCGTCGTCTGTCCGTGCGGGACAATATTCTGGCCATTCTGGAAACCAGGAAAGACCTCAATAAACAGCAACGCGCCGAGAAAATGGAGTCGCTGCTGGATGAGTTCAATATTGGCCATATTCGTGACAGTGCCGGCATGGCGCTATCCGGCGGTGAAAGAAGACGGGCAGAGATTGCCAGGGCTCTGGCCACTGACCCGACCTTTATTCTGCTGGACGAACCTTTTGCCGGCGTTGACCCGATCTCCGTTGGTGATATCAAGTCCATCATCCGTCATTTGCAAAACCGGGGTATCGGGGTACTGATCACCGACCATAACGTCCGGGAAACACTGGATATCTGTGAGAAGGCCTATATCGTCAGTGAAGGGCATATCATCGCAGAAGGCGACAGCCATACGGTACTGTCCAACCAGACGGTTCGTGACGTTTATCTTGGGCACCAGTTCAGCTTGTAACTCTGTGTTCCCAGCCGCAGCCAGTACATCATTGCGGTGAGTTTGATGCGTACAATCTCCGTTCATCCTTAGCGCCCTTCGACTCCGCTCAGGACGAACGGAGTTTGGGCGTCATTGATAGAGCCCCATCAAATACATTGGAACAGTGTACCCGCACATTATTCCAATGCGTTTGATGTGTAAAATCTCCGTTCACCCTGAGCGGAGTCGAAGGGTGATTGGCACAGTCTCTATTAAAGGCATGTTGTTTACGCCCTTCGACTCCGCTTCAGGACGAGTTTGGGCGTCAATGACAGGGAACCCATCAAATATGTACCAGGCTGTCAAAAACCCGAAAAAACAGCCTCAAGGTCGGTCTCTTTATTAAGAGAGTGGAAGCATTACTCTTTAATCACACTGAAAAACTTTTCCATGCAACGCAGGGTGCACCATATATACCCCTGCTTTTTTCTATCGATTGTTAATGCTGCTAACCGGGCTGTCATTATAGCCAGGGAAAATTTTCCATATCATATTCGAAACATATTTCCTTCTAATTATAAATGATGGATATATTGACTCCTTTCTATTTGATTGATTAATTGCCACGGAGGTGTTTGGTATGAATTCTCAGGAATGTTCAGTAGCAGCTGCCACTAAAATCGATTCATGGAAAGCTAGAATGGATGATGATCTACTCATTAAAGGCGTTGGTGAATTCAAAGGTGACAAAATAAAAGCAACATTTTATTCGGTGGAGGCAAAAAGATATTACGATGTTTATGTGTACGGCAGTGATGATAAAGACACATTTGTTAATATCATTGTTACAGCCAAAACAGACAGAAAAAATATTTTTAACCGTATGATTGGTGCAGTTGCTGACGCATTTAAACGATTGACTACCAGTGGTATGAAATTTAGCAAAACACGTTCATCCCAAATAAAGAAAGACCTTGAACCTGTTATTCTGGATAGGGCTATAGTTAATGGTAAAAAAGGGAGTGTTGATAAAAAGGCTATTGAAAATGGATTTAAAGCCGCAACCCAGCGTAAAATTAAATATGGTATTGATGATATTAACAATGATTCTCGCTTTATCCTGGCAAAATCTCTCCTTGAAAACTACGGTGATCCTTCTCTGCTTCATGAATTGCAGGGGGATCTTAATGCCAGAATGACAAAGTTACAACAAGACGCTGCAAGCTTTTCAGCATCGGCCAAGTCTCATCAGGATCAAATGATATTTGATAGTTTTGGTAAAGTTATAAATCTGACTGACTATGCCGTGACTGAAAACAATAACGCAAGAGAACGCGAAGATGATGCTGAAGACAGGATTGATTATAACTTGAAGAGACAAAATCGCTACAACTCCAAGCTCATTCAAACTGCCTGCACTATCTTCCAGGTTGATGAAATGTTGATGAAAATTCAAGATTCTATAGACAGTAAACAGCCAATGATTCAACACCCACGTCCGTATGTTTACAGCACAATGTACCGCGCATGAAATTGAGGCGTTTGCAGGCTGGCTCAATTCGAGCAAAAAGGAACCCTGATGTCGAATGTTGCGCCAGCCTTGCAAAGTACAGAAACACGACAATCGTTCAATTGCCCCGGCATTAACCTTCCTGCAAACGGGCCAGGTTCTGCCAGGCTTCGCGGTAATAGGAGGGGGATAGCTCAATGGCCTCCCGGAACAGGGCCTCGGCCACATCCAGCCTGTTATTGAGCATCATCAGATAGCCCACATCATTGCGGGCCTGTGCTTCGCCCATTACAGGCTCCAGCACCCGAACAGCTTGATTTGGCTGATTCCGCCGGGTCAGCACCAGGGCCAGGTTGTGCCGGGCCAGAGGGTAATCGCTGCGGAGGCTCAGCGCCTGACGAAAATACGCCTCGGCCTGATCCAGTTGCCCGGTCAGTAAATAAGAGTAGCCCAGATTATTCAGCAACATTGCCTGGCCGGGGGCCATCACCAGCGCACGACGATAGTAGGCTATTGCCGACCGGTAGTTCTGGTTCAGGTCTTCAATCACCCCCAGGCCATTCACGGCCAGCCAGGGAATGTATCCACCAGAACCACTCTCGGTCCCCACCAGGCCCAACTCCCACTGCTCAATTGCCTGGTTAAACAAGTCACTGGCATAACCATACTCCCGCTGCTCCAGCCGAATCAATCCCACGGCCTCCAGCGCCATAACATGATCTGGCTCTATCGCCAGCACCGTACGCCACGCCTGCTCTGCCAGTGCCTTATTCCCCTTCTGCTGATGCACCCGGGCAATTTTCATGGCAGCAACATGGGCGTTTTTATTCAGCTCTAATGCACGAATATAGTAAAGCAACGCCCGGTCACCATCGCCCCGTAACCAGTAACTGTCACCTTTCTCCAGGGCTTCACGTTCAGTACTGGCATCAGCAACCCCCAGCATATCGGCGGCCAGGGTGCCGTCGTAAAGCTCACCCCGGTCGCTGGTTTGCTGGTCTGACTGCATGCCGGCACAGCCGCTGATCAGAAACGCCAGAGCAAAGACTTTAATTGTTTTCAAGGTAAGTACATGAATCATCCCGCAAATGCCTCCAGCATACGCAAAATCGCCGGCCCTACCACCACCACAAAGAAGCCCGGCCAGATACAGGTAACCATGGGAAACACCAGTCGTGTACTCACTTTTGCCGCCTGCAAGTCCGCCCGATGCAAACGGATTGCCCGAAAATCCTGGGTATAATCCCGCAAGGTATCCGACAGGTTGGCACCGTAACGGTGCGCCTCGATCAACGTGCCCACCAGCCCTCGCACCTCCTGCAATCCGGCCCGTTCGGCAAACCGGTGCAGCGCCGCTTCAAGGGTGACCCCGGCATTCAGTTCGGCAGAAACCCCGGCAACCTCACCGGCCATCAGAGGATGGGCCAGCCGCAATTCCGACTGCACCCGCTCCAGCGCCCGGGGCAGGCTTAAACCGGCGGAGAGACAAATAAGCAGCATATCCAGCAACTGAGGCATTCCGGCAATCAGCTTTTGCTGTCGCCGCTGTCGGAACGAATCCAGTAATTTCGAGGGCAGAAACAACCCGAAGGCCGCCCCGATCATGGCCACCAGCTCGGGGTATTCCGGCAGATCACCGGGCAACCAGGGGTGCAGCAGCAGTAACAGCACCCCGAACACCAGGGCCAGCAATGCCTTGAGCGCGTGGTAGACCAGGGATGCCTGTTCCTGATCAAACCCTGCCTGTAATAAACGTCGACTAACACTTATTTGCTCTTTTTCATCCGCTGGCAACAGATACTTGCGGGCCGGTGATAACCACTCCATGGAGCGGCTGCCAGCCACAGCGGACACAGCCACCGGGGCACCCTCCGGCACCATCGCTTTTGCAGGCCTTTTCAGCCTGGAGATCAATAAATACGACACAAGACCAATGGATAACGCCACCATCAACAGGCCAATACCCCGCACCAGCAGCAGTTGGTCCAGCATCTGCTCAGGGAGAGCACCATCACCAGCGGCCAGCCAACATCCAGCATCAGTAAAACCGTTATGGAAAGCAGTGCAATGGCCAGGCAGATGCCCATCAGTTCCAGTGCACGATTCCCTTTACCGGCTTGCAGTAGCAGCAGATCCAGCCCAGCCAACAGAGGATGTTGTTCCACCTTTTGCAGCCAGGGCGGTAACTGCTCCACATAACGTCTGCGCAGCACCTGGTGCATCGGCTGATCGCCCCCCATCTGCTCAAGATGGTGGTGCAGCCGCTTCTGCAACTGGTGTCGTGGACCCAGCAGCAGCACAGCAATACTGACCATAAAGACCGCCATAAAGGTCATGGCCAGCAATAGACTTAATGAGCCAGACATAACCAGTCCCTCCTCTGTTTATGATCTTTCATGGCACTGCCCATGACATCGTTCATGATAAAACCCCTTCAGCAAAAATCTTATCGTCACAGCCAAGCCCACGGGCTTCCAGCTTGTCCATAAAGAGGGGCCGATAGCCGGTGCTGATAAAATCACCAGCAACACCTTTTCGTTCTCCCTTACCAACGTGATCCACACCCGCCCCTGAACGCTCAAACCGGCTGATTTCCCGCAGGACAATATCCCCATGCGTTATGCCCACCAGTTCCTGAACACTTACAACACGACGAACGCCGTCTTCCATGCGTTCCAGCTGGATAATGGCATCCACTGCTGAAGCGATCAGCTCTACCACGACATCACCATCCAGCCCCATACCACTCATGGCCGCCATACTCTTCAGTCGTCGTACGGCATCCCTCGGTGAATTGGCGTGCAGTGTGGTCATGGAACCGTCATGGCCGGTATTCATGGCGGTCAGCATGTCGATAAACTCAGCCCCCCGCACCTCGCCCACCACAATCCGGTCCGGTCGCATCCGCAGACTATTGCGCACCAGATCCCGCAGGGTCACTTCTCCCTCCCCTTCAATATTTGGGGGGCGACTTTCCAGCCGCACCACATGGGGTTGCTGTAACTGCAACTCTGCCGCATCTTCCACGGTGATGATCCGTTCACTGTGCTCAATCGCTGCCGAGAGCGCATTGAGCATGGTGGTCTTGCCGCAGCCGGTGCCGCCGGAGATGAGGATATTTAATCGGCTCCGTACCATATTCTGCAGCAGCTGTTGCAGGCTCTTCGGAAATGCACCCAACCGAGCCAGGGCCGATAACGTCAGATGTTCTTCAGGAAAACGACGGATGCTCAGTATCGGGCCATCCAGCGCCAGGGGTGAAATCACGGCATTTACCCGGGAGCCATCGGCCAGACGGGTATCCACCATGGGGCTGGACTCATCCAGACGACGGCCAGCCCGACTCACCAGTCGGTCGATGGTTTGTTGCAGATCGATCTCATCACGAAAGCGGCTTGCCTCCGGCTCCAGATGCCCCCGGCGCTCTACATAAATATGGGCAGGGCCATTCACCAGGATATCCGACACCGTTGGGTCTGCCAGCAGTGTTTCCAGTGGGCCCAGCCCCAGCATATCGTCTCTGATGGAGATCAGGACCTCCTCGCGCTCTGACTCGGAGAGTGGCGGGTTCAGGGTTTCCAGCTGATGGCGGCCCTCGCGCATAACCTCTCCGCGCGCCTGTTCCTGGCTCAGGGTCGCCAGTATCTGCAGGTCGAGCCGGGCAATAATCTGCCGGTGTATCTGCCGCTCCCAGTGGTTGCGGGTCTCGATTTGCAGGTCACTCTGCAGATCCTTATACCCTTCACTGCCTTTAAAACCGGGCAGTAGTCGTTCATTGATGGTCAGGGCCATTAGTGTGCACTCCGAAAAGCGGTAGACCAGCCTCTTATATTATTGAGCAGTGAGGATGACTTGACCGGTGATTCTGCCAACAGGCTGTTCAGCAGCGGTTGCAATGCCCGGCTGAACGATGAGCGAGGGTCGCTGTCCACCGGCAGCCGGTTGGCCTCCAGCGCCCGGACCACCCCTCGTCCATCCGCTGGTACCATCACCGGTTCCAGGTCCAGTGCCTTGCTGATGGTTCCCTGGTCAATGGTGGTATAACGGCTAACCCGGTTGGCTACCACCGTGACCTGGTCGGGGGATAATCGTGTCAATGCCTCCCGGAGCAGCAACCGGGCACGACGTACCCCGTCCATATCCGGATTCATGACCAGTACCAGGTGGTCGGCTTCCGGGATCATGGATGCCAGAAACTCACTATTCCAGGCGGGAATATCCGCCAGGGTAATACCCGCTTTCTGTCGTATAGGTGTCAGCAGTGTCCCCAGGGATTTAGCGCTGCCGACGCTGCCAAGATGGTCCGGTGCCATCCCCAGCAGAGCCAGATGGGGGGCAATGTCCGTTCGATAGCTGTCCATTGCCGTTTGATCCAGCTCCAGACGGGTGAGCAGATCCTGTAAATCGTGGGCTGGCTGGCAGTTGTTTAACGTTGCCTGGGAGCCGTAACGCCAGTCACCGTCCAGCAGCAGCACCGGCCGGGTATCGACCGCCGGGTGACGGGCCAGCAGTCGTGCAACACAGCTGGTCAAAAGGGAGACACCGGCACCACTACCTGCGCCGGTAAAGAGCACCACCCGGCTATCGGGATGACGTTGCACATAACTACCCATAGCACGTTGGCGCTGCAACAGCAGGTCATCATGGATTTGATCCAATGCCGCCAGCAATGCCCTCTCATCAAACGGAGGTGGCAGAACAACACTGCACGGCAGTTGCTGCAGCCGGGCAGCCTGTTGACCAGTCAACGGCTGTCCTTCGGAAGCGATCAAGACCATGGGCACGGTGCTCAAGCCCCGGAGTGACGCCAGATCATCCATGCGTGACGTTGATAGCAGATGCACCAGAATATCGTCGTCCGATTGCATGCCGGTTGTCATATTATCCACTGATGTCAGCAATACGTTCCGGTGGCTGACTTCATTAATGGCATCCAGAAAGGCGCTGCCCCGCTCCAGCAGGGGTTCGTCCATGCCGGTAAGCAATATGCGGATGTGGGTATTCTTCATCTGACTTTACTCTTTAAACACTCACTATGCTCCCAGACTTTCCGCTATCTGTGTGGTGGTAAACGCCGGTGCGGTGATGGTTAATGACTCAGGAATCGGCAGTAACAACTTAATCTGGTAGCCCTCGATTTTTACGGTCACCAGCTGAGTGCCCTTTTTTACCAGATAGGTGACCTTCAGCTGTCCTTCTTTCAGGTCAGAAACAACATTGTTGGCTGCGGTCCAGATTGCAGCAGAATCTTTCGTACTAACCACGGCCACCCTTGCCGCACGGCGGGTGCTTTCCTGCAATAAGTGAAAGGTATACATCACCCGGCCAAATTCCATCACACCGAACAGAATCAGAAAAAAAACCGAGGCGGCAATGCTGAATTCAACGACGGTGCTACCTTTTTGCTGCTGTCGGCTGCGCCTGTTCATGATCACGTCTCCTTCCTGTCCACCAGTCCCCGCTGAACCGCATGGAGGGTAATGGGGAAATCGGTCATATCCGGCAACAGCGTAAACTCTGCCTTATAGCTGGCGGATACCTTCCAGTGGTCATAGACCTTATCCATCAGCTTGCCGTGACCACTGGCAGCATAACCGGTAAAACGCCCCCCCCGGATTCCCTCCTTCGTCCCAGGCTGTAAGTGCCAGTTTTGAGGCATTGCCGCATTGCACTTTATGTGAATCATCACCACACAACCCCACCGGCACATGCATCGCCAGGTAGCGAGCCGATGCATTAAGCCGCCCCTGTAGCAGACTGGCTTCATAAAATATACGACCAAAATCAATTATTACCGCCAGCAACAGAAGCAGAAAGGGAAGTACAATGGTTACTTCCACCAGTGCTATACCCTGTTGTGATGATGTTACATTCTGCCATTGTTTCATAATTATTATTCCATCAGCACCAGAGTTCGCCGTGTTCCACCTGAAAATTCACTGTACCGACAGCCTGCCGCTGTAGCTTCAGGGCTGTCTTTTGGAATAAAGGCGAGATAGATACCGTCCCTGTCGCCATCATCGTCTTCTCTTTCGCCGGGATCATCCACCTCATCCAGCACAAAACAGGCACTCTCTTCAATGAACGCCTTATTGTTGCTATGGACCGAGCCGATGCCGGCCATAATCACCCGCCGGTAAGATTCAGGCTCTCCCTCATCATCATCGGATTCCCAGCAATCGTGGTCATCCTGACAATCATCATTGTCGCCACACTGTTTTACCTCTATATCCCTTTCCGCACTGGGAAATGCACAGGTATTTTCAGTATGTTCAAAATAAAATTCATAAGGTGTTGAATGCCGATGATCACAGATAAAACTGTGATCATGATCGTCATCGTCTTCCAGTCTCAACTCGCCCTCAAAAAAATCAGGCGCATATTTCTTACCATCTACATAGCAACCGTCGTCATCATCGCACTCAATACGGGTTTCCAAGCCATCTTCAATGGCATCTTCGTATTTATCATTAGTGATTTTCCCTAACCCAATGCTCTTACAATCATCCCCTTTACAGAACAGGTAGGGTTTGTTGACCGTGAGTCCGTAACTGGAGTCTTCATCACCCGCCAGCCAGTGAAGCAAACGCTCATGGCCCCACTCCATGACTCGGCCTTTCTCTGGAGTGTAGGGAGAAACCAGTGCCCAGGCAGGCACCGACGAAGTTTTAAAGTCAGTCAGCTTACAACGCCCATTACTATCCCGATCTTTTCTGGGACAGATATCCTGCCACTCCACCACCAGTGGCAACACATCAACGCGGGAGATTTCTGGTATGCCCGCCCGTGCGAATACCCTCATGGAGAAAGTGTCCAGTTCATCACCACTGACCATATTGAAAAAGGCACCGGCAAACAGGGTATCAAGCTCCAAGGTCTGCTTTTCAAGATCGACATACTGTTTATTGTCGGGCCAGACATAGACCATGGGCGGCTCTTCGGGTTCTTCAGAATCGTTCTGGTCTTCGTCCATTGCACCAGGTGTGGCTACCGTTGCAACTCTTAACCCATTGGCCTTCAGGTTATAGTCAAACGTGTCGTCACCGCACTTCTCCGCTTGATCCTCACTCCTCCCCTCCATAAAACGACAGTGGGCTGCACTCAACGCCACCAAAACTCCAGTTACCCCCGTTGGTGATATCGTTAAAATTCATATCCAGCCGTTTCATCAGGCTGCGCTGCATTTCAGCTACCTTGACTTCCAGCATCACCTGCCGGGCACCGCCCACCGTCAGCATGTTCACCACCTGTTCCGGGTCAGAGGCAAAGCCTTCGGCGATGCTGACGACGGTGTCCTGTCGGCTCAGGCTGTCCACCTCGCCGGAGAGCACCAGCTTCTGGCCGCTCATGCGCACGGCAATGGTCTCCTGGGGCATCAGTTCATAGAGTCGACGCTTGAGCAGGTTCAGGTCCGGCGTTACCTCGATATGCAGCCGGGCCAGCAGTCGCTGCTGTTTATCCAGGGCCATGACCGCCGTGCTGCCGGTCTGCTTGCCCAGCACAAATACCCGGTTGCTGCCCAATACTTTCAGGTCCGCCACCTCCGGGTTGGCCACGGTAATGCGACCAGGTACGGCGGCCAGGGAGACAATGCCGGAGCCGTTGACCATCAGGGTCAGCCCTTTGCTGCCGCCCCTGGGAATCTCGGTCTCGCCGGTTAGCTCCAGGGCCACCAGCTGGCTGCCGACCAGCAGCAGCCAGCCTGCGGCTAATGCCCGCCAGGTTTTGTGCCGGGCAGATAGATGTAGGTTTGTTTTCATAGTGCCCCCGGGCCCTTTATCTTATAAACGACAAACAGTTGTTATTGATTCACCCGAATCCACTGACCTTCCATACCCTTTTGCAGAATCAACCCGGCCGGTGCTGGCCGGTAGACCGGTTTCGGGGAGGGTTCTTCCGGGTTGCGCAGGGCCAGGAACAGCGCCGCATCGTCGATGGCGCCGGCCAGTTTGGTGGCTTCCCCGGGGGTGACCGCCAGGGTGGCGGTGCGGGCAATCACCGGCTCATCGTTGTCAATGGTGGTGGCCTGGTCGATGGCCAGCACTTCCCGGTTGGTCAGCAGCAGGCTGGTCTTGTTGCGCTCATTGGCGATCACCTCCACCCGGCTGCCGGGCTGGACGAAACCGGCCACGCCGCTGACATCGTTAATACGCACGGTCATGGCGCGCATACCGGTTTCCAGCCGGTTGGCCAGCAGGGCGGAAGGGATTTTCGGGCTGATGCGTCCGGCCAGCAGAATCTCACCGGCAAACAGGTCCACCTGGGCATATTGGCCCGCTGCGGGGCCGGCTTTGGTCAGGGCCTGTTTTGGCAGCAGTTCGGTGGGAATCTGGACGGTTTTCAGATGTTCCGCCGTTAACGCTTCCCAGGCGGCAATATCTTCGGTAATCACCACCACCTGCGTGGTATCTGCTGACGCTACGGGCTGGGGCTGAGGTTGGCCCAGCAGCTGCCCCAGGGTCCAGGCACCGCCCAGGCCGAGCACGGCGGACAGGGCGATCATTACGGAGGTTCGTTGCATCATTGGTTATTCTCCAGCCACTATACAACGGTGGTCACGACACCCGAGAACGGGCTCCAGGCCAACACCGGAAACTTCTGCCATCCACTCTGATATTTCGGTTTCATGGGGAGATGGAGGTGAGGCCGCAAGTCGGCTTTTATATCCTGTGGTTGTGCATATAAACCGACCTACTGCACAAACAGCGTTTACGCCTATTCAGGCGTTTACCCCGCAAACAACCTCTGGATAAACGACAGTTCACCGGAGCTGTAGAGCGTCATCACCACCCCGGAGGCGATGGCCAGGGCGTAGGGGAAGTTAAGTCTGGCGGCCTCGTTGGCCTCCGGCAGCAGCCAGGTGCGAGCCAGCAGGCTAAGCCAGTAGCGGCGCAGAGAGGTGATCAGACCGCCTTTATAAATCAGGTAGAGGACGCCCAGCAGTGAACCGGCGATAAGGATGGCTGCGGTTTTGCAGAGCAACAGACCAATACTCGGTGCGTCCTGATGGCTCTTCATCTGACTATTCACGGCAGACAGATAAAAATTGAGCTGTCCGATGTGTTCTGGCTTGAAGTCACCGTTTTTTAGCTCAATGACCACATAACAACGAAGTTTCAGGAGATAAAACAGCAGATCGAGGTAGAAGTCATCACCGCCAACTTCAAGGTGAATCCGATAAAGTTTAGTACTGGTACCACCGTTATTATCTGAACGGTAGTGGCTCTCAATAAACCCCTCCTGCTCCAGTTTCTTCAAACCAGCACTGATGGTTGGTTGACTGGTACCTACCATTTGAGCCAGCGTTTTCTGTCCCGGCCAACACACCCCCTCGTTGTCTGCGAACGTGACCAGAACCACAAGCAAATACCTCTGCGTTGGTGTCAGTGCCTCCATGCCATGATCTTTCAAAGTAACTTTATTGACATCCTCCCAAGCTAAAGCAGTGGGATTCCTCCAGCGAGACGCTCATGCCCGAGCGCAAGAATGTTTCTGGCAGCGTTAATGTCACGCTGGTGTTCAGCTCCGCATTCTGAACAGCCCCATTACCTGGGCGGCCCCCTCTTATTCCAAGACCTGTTCTACCTTTCGGACTGCTGTCAGGAATTACCCCGCAGCACGAACAAGTCTGGGTGGAGGGGGCCGCCCAGGTTAGGCTTCGTTAACGATTTCAAAAACCACGCCTGCGTGATCGCACTTATAAGACAGCATGGTTTTCAATAATCCCCATCCGGCATCCAAAGCCGATTTGGCTTTGTTGGTTTTCACCATTGCCTGACTGGATACGTTGCCAACGAAGATGGCCGCATTCTCATTTACCAGTTTGCGGCTGTATTTGTGTAAGGCGTCTTGCCGCCTGTTTTTGATTTTGGCGTGAATCGCCTTGGCTCTTTGCTTGTTATTGGCTCTTTGGGCGATACCTAATTTTTGCTCCAGCATTCGGAGCAAAGAAAAGGACACCCATAAATTCGTCATTAATGTTTGAATTTGTGGGTGTCCTATTCTTCTGATAATACTTGCTCACTCAGCAACGCTTCATCATTGGCCTGTTGCGACTTGGGCGGTTCATCAAGAACTGTAACAAGGATACGACAGTCTTCAGGTAGTTTTATATTGGGTGGCAGGCACAGGTTGCCCCGCTCATCTGCTTTTGTCTCATAGGTGGTAGGCATTGGCTTTTCCTTAAATTGATCCTGTTTTGATAGGTTAGGGCGGTTATAATCCCTATGCAAGAACATGAGCTGGGGGGCAGGTCTTGATTCTTGAATTTGGTTAACTACTTATATTCTGGTCTGGAAGTGGCAGCGTTGTTCTTTCTATTAAAAAAACGCCCCCGCCAGGCGGGGGAGAAAAGGATCAGACAAACAAAATCAGATGCAGCGCCATACCAACCACAAACGCACCAATCATCGGTACCGAGGTTCTTTTCACCACTTCAAACGGTGAGATTTTGGCAATACCGGCACAGGCCATAATGACCGCCGAGATGGGGGACATGGAACGGCCCATGGAAGCGGCAAAGTTCATGGGCAGCAGCATGGCCACCGCAGGCACACCAAAGCTTTTGGCAACTTCTGGTGCCAGGGTGGCAAATGACAGGAAGGCTGCATTGCCAGAGCCCATCATAATGGCCGCAACAGCAATCAGCGTGGCCATAAACAGCGTCATACCGGCAGCACCGATACCCAGCCCCTGGGCAGAACCGAGCAGGGAGTCAATGGCACCAATATGTTTTAACCCTGTGGCAAAAATTTCAGCACCGATAATCAGACCTACCACCGGACCAAAAACAGCACCCATACCATTGAGGAATTGATCAAAGCCATCAAGGGACTGTTTCATTTTCCGGGTACGGATCACTTCACAGAACATGCCGGCAAATACGCTGATCAGCATGGCCATGACCAGGTTCATTTTGATGGACGACACCATCATTTTGGAAAAGATCAACAACAGGAAGAAAGGAATCATGGGCAGCAGCGCATAGAATGCCGGGGCCGGGTCTTTCTTGTCACCGTCTGTATGTTCGATGCCCTCGCCCACATGCTCGGCAACCCTGTAGCCATCTTTCAGGTCACACCGACGCTGCCAGACAAAGTGCAGGGCCGCCGCCACCAGCGCCATGGGGACGGTGATCCAGGCCTGATAATCCAGGAAGTATTCGGTAATTTCCAGTCCGGACTGGCTGGCGGCAAAGTTGGCATTCACCTGGGTGACACCGATTTCAAACGCCGCCGGAGAAGCGATCACGGCAACCGCTGAAGCCGGGCTTAAACCGATATTTCTCAGCACCGGATACAGCGTCACCATCAACAGCAAACCGAGACCCGTTGCCGAGGTGACGAACATTTGCAGCACAACACTGAGCAGATAACACAGTGCCAGTACCATATAAGGTGAGCGAAAACGGCTGATGGGCTTAACGGCCAGTCGAACCAGCGCTTCTGAGGCACCGATATGGGACATGTAGCTGGCAAAACCACCACAGGCCATGATGGTCAGACCCAGGCTGGCCATGCGGAAGCTGAATACCGTGTTCATCAGTTGAAACAGGTCAAAGGGGATAAAACCGGTGGCCTTGGCCGCTGGCAGAATGTCTTTTATCCCCATCAACGCGGCGGCACTTAGCAGGACAATACCGGCAATAGCCAGCGAGGCTGATGCACTGTAGTTCTTCACGATGGCGTATATAACCAGTGCAACTACGGGTATGACGATGAGTATATCCACAGGGGAATCCTGAAAATGGCTAAATTTCGCGCAGGTTATTTCTTGAACTTTTGGTTGTAAATGACCAATGTCAAATAATGATCGGGTAGTTTTTTTTAACCATTCTGACAGTCGTTATGACCGAACTTTAAAGGCGGAAAGCGCTTATAAGCCACACAAAAACACACGTAATTTCATCGTATTCAATCTTTGCACATTTTTTGCTAAAGCTATGGTTTCAGAAACGTCTATGGGTTTATAATCAGCCGCACATGGAGAGTAAGCCTCTGCAGCCTCCACGGACAACGAAGTAAAGGTATACGGTTGCCTATGAAGCCTTCCTTACAGCTCAAGATGGGCCAGCAGTTGACCATGACGCCGCAGCTGCAACAGGCCATCCGGCTGCTACAGCTATCGACCCTGGATCTTCAGCAGGAGATTCAGGAGGCCCTGGAGTCCAACCCCATGCTGGAGTCCGACGATAGCCAGACAGAGGACACCGCCAGCAGCACTGAAGGACGGGAAGAGCTCGTTGATCTGAGCGAAAAAGCCTCAGAACCTGAGCCTCAGGAGATGGCGGAATGGTCAGACAGCATTCCCAATGAACTGCCCGTGGACTCCGCCTGGGACGACGTGTATTCCAGCCTGCCGGCCAGCAGCGGTGACGATGATTATGACCCCCTGGCAAAATCCTCCGCTGTGGAGTCACTTCAGGATCACCTGGAATGGCAACTGGATATGGTGCCCATGAGCGACCGGGACCGGCTGATTGGTCTGGCGATCATCGAGGCGGTTAATCCGGATGGGTATTTAACCTGCACGCTGGATGACCTGTTTGTCTCTCTTCAATCCCAACTGGACGATCTGGAGATTGAAGAGATCCATGTGCTGCAACACCGGGTGCAACAATTCGATCCGGTGGGTTGTGGCAGTGTTGACCTTAGAGAGTGCCTGTTGGTTCAACTTCGTCAGCTGCCGCCCTCAACACCCCATTTCAACAATGCAGAAAAACTGCTCACCCGTTACCTTGAGTCCCTTGGCACCCGTGATTATGCCAGCATCATGCGTCATGCCAAACTGAAAGAAGACCAGCTGCGAGAAGCCCTCAGCCTGATTCAGAGCTTCCACCCAAAACCCGGCAGCACCATTGATCAGACAGAAGCCGAATATGTGGTTCCGGATATATCCGTCCGGAAAATCAGGGAACGCTGGACGGTGGAACTGAATTCCGACGCCCTGCCCAAACTGCGTATTAATAATAATTATGCGTCCATGGTTCAGAGAGCCAATAACAGCCGCGACAATGTGTTCATGAAGAACCATCTGCAAGAAGCCCGCTGGTTTTTGAAAAACCTGCAAAGTCGCAATGAAACATTGATGAAAGTGGCGAGCCAGATTATTACCTATCAGCAGGAGTTCCTGGAAAAAGGGGATGAAGCCATGAAACCCCTGGTGCTGGCGGATATTGCCGAGGCGGTGGGGATGCATGAGTCGACGATATCCCGGGTCACTACTCAGAAGTACATGCATACTCCCCGGGGTGTTTACGAGCTGAAGTACTTTTTTTCCAGCCATGTCAGCACCACGGAAGGGGGGGAGTGTTCCTCCACGGCCATTCGGGCCCATATCCGCAAACTTATTGCTGAAGAGACACCGCGCAAGCCCCTCAGTGACAATAAAATTGCAGCGATTCTGGGGGATCAGGGCATCAAGGTAGCAAGGCGCACCATTGCCAAATACCGTGAGTCCATGAATATTCCGCCATCCAATGAGCGTAAGCAGTTAGTGCCTTAGTACATCATTTTGAGGAGTTTGATGTGTGCAATCTCCGTTTACCCTGAGCGTCCTTCGGCTCCGCTTGGATGCACGGACGGAAGGTGATTGGCACAGTCTTTATTCAGGGCATGGTGCTTACGCCCTTCGACTCCGCTCAGGACGAATGGAGTTTGGATGTCATTGATAGGTATTGATAAGGGACGCCCATCAATCACATTGAAACAGTGTTCCGGAATTTTTTACACAAGCTCCGTTGATACACCGTTCAAAAAGCAGTTTTTTTTGTCTCAGGGCATTCCAAGCTGCACCGACAGTGATAGAATCGAACTCAGCCAGTACGAAAAATCCCGCGGACTGGTGATTATCTGGATAATGGGATTCAGGAGAGCGTTACATGCAAGTCAACATCAGTGGGCATCATGTCGAGGTAACAGAAGCTCTGCACGACTATGTGATCAAAAGACTGGAGCGTCTTGGTTCACATTTTGACCATATCACCAATGTACAGGTGACCCTGAGCGTCGAAAAGCTGGTGCAGAAAGCAGAAGCCGTTTTGCATACCCGCGGGGCCGAGATTAATGCCACCGCCGAGCACGAAGACATGTACGCAGCCATTGACCTGCTCTCGGACAAGTTGGATCGGCAGCTGGTTAAACGAAAAGAGAAAGCCCTGGACAGGCAACAGGGTGCCAGTGGCCATGCCCTTTGATTTATCAGGTTGCCATTCTTATTCAGCATGATTATTCACCGCATCCTAACCCCCGAGCGCACCCTTGACGGGGTGCACGGGGCCAGCAAAAAGAAAATCCTGGAATTTATCGCTGAACGCATCAGCAGCGATGCCCCCGAAATCAATGCCAAAGAACTGTTTGAAGCGCTGGTTGCCCGGGAGCGTCTTGGCACCACCGGACTGGGTGATGGCGTGGCTATTCCCCACTGTCGTTGCAAAGCCTGCCCGGAGCCTATCGGTCTTTTTATACGACTGGCGGAACCGGTTGATTTTGATGCGGTGGACCGTGAGCCCGTTGATCTGGTATTCGCGCTGATCGTGCCAGAAGGCGAAAACCAGGAACATCTTGAAATTTTAAGGACGCTGGCCGGGCGATTTCATTCTGCCCTGACCCTTCAGAAAATACGTTCGGCTACCAATACGACAATGCTCTATCGTACTATGAGTGAACAGTGAATAACGTGACAAAAAAGGCCATCATAGGTAATGATGGCCTGAAAGGTTCAACTGATCACAATGCTCTTATCTTTTGTTGTTAACACACTTCTTTGAGTCCCGGACAAAATGCATTGCGGCTTACAGGGTTTTAGCCAATTACCGTTGAACCTTAAGTTGCTCATCAAGCTCACGAATTGCTGCATACCTGTCGGCCTTTGGATCTTCTTTAGTGACTGGCGAAACAGTTGATGGAACAATCGGGGTTTCAGACACAGGGCTTTGAGAATCCTGTCGCTTATGATCCTCGGCCATTTTGATGTCCCTGGCCTCTTTGGCCTTCTGCACTTCAGTAGACTCTTGCTTTCGTGAAAAGTTGTAGGCCACCCAATCTTTGCCATACTTTAACCCAGGATTTATTAATTTATTTCTATATGAAGCCTTTTTTTCCTTGGCAAAATTTTCTTTTGCTTTGTTGGCTTCAACCTCAGCTCGTTTCTTTTCAATTTCAGCAATGTTCTCCAAGGCTTTTTTATCTCTTTTTTCAGCGAAGACAGTACTCGCACGGTGAAGCCCGGAAAGATCGTAACTATCCTGCCCGGAGCAAGGCGAACTCTCTGCGGTACGTGGTGTAATCGGTGCAACAACACCTCGTAAGCGTTGTACAATCTTAAGATCATGAAGCATTTTAGCCCTGTCAGGCTGAAGGGCCAGCCCTCTGGCTTTCATCACATCAACTGTAGCAATTTTAGCTTCAAGCACTCTTTTGACACAATCAGCAACAGGTGTAGGTTTACGCTTGCTTTTGACAACATCAGCCACCACTGCAGCTTCATCCTGGCTTATGACGGTATCAGCGACAGCTTCATCCTGGGTATTGACGGTATCAGCGACAGGTTCAGATTTATCCTTACCTTTGATTGCCTCAACAATAAATTTCAGACCGGTATATTTGTAAACAACTTTGACAACTTTAATTGCCCAGTGCTTCAGCTTTTTGAAGAAGCCACAGGAGCTGTCTTCAGAGCTTTCCGAATTTGTCTGAGGAACAGGTTCCAAAGCCGGTTCGTCCTGCATGACCTCCACCTTGGGACTGGTGTCGCTTTCTATGGGGCTTTCCTGTTCTGTCTGGACAACAGAATCAATAACCGGTTTGATATTCTGCATAGCATCAGCCTTGCGCTGAAGGTAGGCCATGTGGCTTTTGGCCAGTTTATCTTCGGCTTTATCCCGACCGCCAATAACAAATATTGGTTTTGGCTGACCATCTTCAAACTTTCTTTCCAGTGGCCTTACCATGCGGTTATAGAACCTGCCAAAATCATCAGGTACCTGATCTTTTTCACGCGGACCCGGAACTGGAACTGGTTGAGAAGCTTTTTCAGCTAATGGATGTTTAGTCGTTTCAACTAATTGACGTTTAGTAGTTTCAACTAATGGTTGATAAGTAATTGCGAGAAATTGTGGTTTAGTCAGTGGTGCGTCCATGATGTTACTCCTTTAACAAGATAGGATTGTTTCATATAATTAAGAGAGATTATTTAATTAACCTCTCTCACTGGTTTACTTGTGATTTAAACTCTAGGATTATTCTCCCATTAAATGAATGACAGCACTGTCAGAAGCACTAACAGAGTTTCCCGCACTCATTAGAATCAGGAAAAACCAATAGCCTGACCCATATCCCGCACCCTGATAGAATCCCGCAACCAGACGCTGTCAGCCATTAAACACATTTTGATTAACAGGATTGCCAGCAACTCCGGATACCCTGGCCATCGATTTGCTTTTTCCACCTCAGGTCAACGGTATCCGGTAGGCTTCTTGATCAAAAGTTGCTTTAATAGAAGAAGGGTCAGCTTTCAATACCTACACGCTCAGAAGCATAAAGGAACAGCTATGAAACTTATCATCATCAGCGGGCGCTCCGGTTCTGGAAAAAGTTCAGCTCTGCACACCCTTGAAGATGAGGGTTTTTATTGTGTCGACAATCTTCCGGCCAGTATGCTGAACCAATTACCGGATACCCTGAAAGGCCATCATTCAACGCCCCCCAGGATGGCCGTCAGTATTGATGTCAGAAACCTGCCCGGAACTCTGGATAACTTTCCTGATCTGCTGAAGTCCCTTCGGAACAAAGGCATCCATTGTCAGGTACTGTACCTGGACACCGACAGCGAAAAGCTGGTCAGCCGTTACAGTGCCACACGCAGAAAGCACCCGCTCAGTAATGACCAGACATCGCTCAGAGAAGCCATCGCGTTAGAAAAAAAGCTGCTTACGCCGGTGCTGATTGAGGCAGACCTGAAAATCGACACCACATCGCTCTCTGTTCATCAGATGAGGGACATGATCAAACAGGAGTTCTGCGCTGATCACAAAAGCGGTGTGACGGTTCTTTTTCAATCGTTTGGCTTTAAAAACGGAATTCCTTCAGACGCCGACTTTATCTTTGATGTGCGCTGCCTGCCCAACCCTTTCTGGGACGAATCCCTGAGAACATACACAGGTCTGGACCAACCGGTTATCGACTTTCTGAAGGATGATCCCCTGGTGGTCGAAATGGTTGAGGATATCAGTGCCTTTATCGAAAAATGGCTTCCGCGCTTTGAGTCAGCCCAGCGCAGTTATATGACGATTGCCATCGGTTGCACTGGAGGGCAGCACCGCTCAGTCTATATTGGTAAAACACTGGGCACCCTGTTTACCAGTAAACTGGATCGGGTTCAGGTTAGACACAGAGAGCTTCACGAATAATGATTACCTATCGAAAAAAAATCATTAACAAACTGGGCTTGCACGCCCGGGCGGCATCCAAGTTTGTTTCCACGTCATCGGCGTTTGCCAGTGAGATCGAAATCGGATTCAATGGGCGCAAGGTGGATGGCAAGAGTATCATGGCGGTTATGATGCTGGCGGCAGGACAGGGTTCGGAGCTTGAGCTCCTTTGTGACGGCCATGATGAAGAGGCCGCCTGCCTTGCCCTGTGCGAGCTGATTGATGACCGCTTTGGTGAAGAAGAATAACAGACTCCCCCTTTGCGGGGAGTAGCCACTGCAATTACCATAGAGACCATCTTTCATTTTCCCTGACCATCCGGCCTTTTACCGGATGCGCAGAAACTGTTCATGCAGATCATTCAGGCAAATCATTCAGGCAGATCATTTCAGGCAGACAATAATGGCGCAGCAACTGCAATTGAGCATCGGTGAAGCCGAGCTGAAAAAACTTAATGATGCTCTTGAGCACGGTGTCTCTGCAGAATTGCGCACCATGTTGAACACCTTGCCCCCTGCTGATACCGCGCACTTGCTGGAGTCCTCCCCACCAAAGTTACGCAGCCTGTTATGGCGGTTGATTGACCGTGAACAGGAAGGCGACGTGCTGCAGGAACTGAGCGAAGACGTTCGCCAGTTCTTCCTTGACCAGATGAACATTGCCGAACTGAAAGCCATTACTCAAGGTCAGGATGTTGATGACATCGCCGACCTGCTGCAGCAACTGCCAGATACCATCACCCGACAGGTGCTGGATTCCATGAACAGTCAGGACCGCCAGCGGGTTGAGGCGGTTCTGGCCTATCCGGAGGATTCCGCCGGTGGCTTGATGAACACCGACACCATTACGGTGCGCCCCAATAACACCGTTGATGTTGTGCTCCGTTACCTGCGCCGTCATGAAGGCATTCCGGATGGCACAGACAGCCTGTTGGTGGTCAATCGCCGGGATGAATACATCGGTCGCCTGCCCCTGACCTTGCTCCTGACAACCGAACCGGGCGCTACCGTCAGACAAGTGATGTTAACCGACCTGGACCCGATTCCTGCGGATATGCAGGATACCCAGGTAGCCCAGCTGTTCGAACGGCAGGACCTGCTCTCCGCCCCGGTGGTGAACGACAAGGGCAAACTGCTTGGGCGGATCACCATCGATGATGTAGTGGACGTGATCCGGGAAGAGGCCGAACACTCCATGATGAGTATGGCCGGTCTGGATGACGATGAAGACACCTTCGCCCCGGCACTGCGAACTGCACGACGCCGGGCGGTCTGGCTGGGCTTCAACCTGATTACCGCCTTTATTGCCGCCTCGGTCATTGGTCTGTTTCAGGAAACCATTGATAAAGTGGTGGCCCTGGCGGTGCTGATGCCGATTGTTGCGGGGATGGGAGGTAATGCCGGCAGTCAGGCCCTGACCCTGGTGATCCGGGGTATGGCGCTAGGGCAAATCAGTAAGACCAACCTCCGCTGGCTGCTAAGCCGGGAGCTGGTTGCCGGGTTTCTCAACGGGTTGTTGTGGGCAACCCTGGTGGCCGCCATTGCCTGGTTCTGGTTCGATGACCCGATTATTTCCCTGGTGATTGCCTGCGCCATGGTGATCAACCTGAGTGTTGCCGTGGTCACCGGTGCGATGCTGCCGGTTTTACTGAAATCATTAAATATTGATCCGGCCCTTGCTGGCAGTATTATCCTGACCACGATTTCCGATGTGGTGGGATTCTTTTCATTCCTTGGGCTGGCCACTGTTTTCTATGGGTAGCGTTTTGAACCACAGAGGCCGCAAGCGCACAAAGAAGAGCTTTTCTTCTCCTTCGTGCTCTTGGTGTCCTTCGTGGTTCCATCCGAAACCCATTGAAAATGGAGGGTGTAGATTAATGCCCACCCTAAAAGCAATCACTCACCCGCCAGCTTCATGCTGCTGATCAGAATTGAACCGGTCTGGATATTCCCACGCCTGTCGACATCATTGCCCACGGCAACAATGTTCCGGTAGATATCTTTCAGGTTGTCGGCAATCGTCACTTCTGACACCGGGAACTGAATTTCGCCATTGTCGACCCAGAAGCCACCGGCTCCACGGGAGTAATCACCGGTAACGGTATTAACCCCCTGCCCCATCAGTTCGGTAACCAGCAGCCCGGTTCCCATCTGTTTCAGCAGCGCATCAAGATCGCCTGCATTGCTTTGTACAAACAGGTTATTAACACCACCGGCGTTGGCGGTACTGTCCATCCCCAGTTTGCGGCCAGAATAGGTGCTTAAAATATAATGCTGCAGCACACCGTCCGTAATAAAGTCCTTGGCATAGGTCGCCAACCCATCATTATCGAAGCTGGCGGATCCAAGCATGTTTTTCAGCAATGGTTGCTCGTGGATACGCATCCATTCTGGAAACACCGGCTTACCCAGGTGATCCAACAGGAAAGAGGCCTGTCGATAAAGGCTGCCACCACTGATCGCCACGAGAAAATGGGAAATAAGACCTGAAGCCACCTCCGGTGCAAACAGTACCGGCACCTCGGCAGTACCTACTTTTCTCGCTCCCAGTCGGCGCACCGTGCGTTCCGCCGCTGTCTTACCAACCGCGACCGCTGTTTCCAGCTCGTTGGCATTACGGCTAACCGTGTACCAGTAATCCCGCTGCATCTCGTCACCCTGCATACCAATCAACACCGCACTCAGGCTGTGGCGACTGGACACATAGCTGCCAATAAACCCATTGCTGTTGCCATAGACACGGCAACCCTGATGGCTGGAGACACTGGCACCGTCGGAGTTGACAATTTTATTACTGAAAGCGCGTCCGGCATCTTCACATTGCATGGCCAGATCAATCGCCTGCCCGGCATCGATTCCCCAGGGGTGATACAGGTCAAGATCCGGCAGCGCATCACCATCAGCCATTAACACGGGGTCAGCCAAACCCGCATAAGGGTCTTCGGACGCGTAACGGGCAATATCGCAGGCGGCTTTTACCGTTTCACGGATGGCCTTTGGGCTGCTGTCAGAAGTACTGGCAGAGCCTTTTCGTTTACCCAGATAGACGGTAATGCCCAGCCCCTGGTCACGGTTAAACTCAACCGTTTCAACATCGCCCATACGGACGCTGGCCGACAGGCCGGCATCCATGCTGATGCCCACCTCACAGGCATCCGCTCCCTGTCTGGTGGCCTCTGCCAGAATATCACCGGCCAGTGTTTTCAGCCTGGTCTCTTCACTTCGTGGATCCAGCACTGCATTGGAAGGTTCGCCCATGATTGCACCTGATCTGTTGTGTTTATGCCTACGGAGGTTTTCAACTATTGTGCCGCTGTGAAGTTAATAATGCATCAGATAGATGATCAATTGCAGATTCAGAGTCTAATCAGCAACCTTTATCAAGACTTGCGCACTGAGCCTTGTGCACTATTTTCATTAAGCGATTTGTGTTCTTTATATACCTGAAAGGGGGAGCATTGATGTTCTCAAGGGGCAGGACGGAGTATGATCATTCGGAGGAAATGACAGCCGATGCAAGCTCGTCTCCCCCACCCGTACCCCTCCCACCGTCTGATCACACGTCAGAAGTCGATCACTCAGAATCCGCAGTGGCAGTCTCAGGCAGCAGGCAGTTGCCTGCCACGACGAGTGAGTTGACAGATCTGGCAGCATTGATGAAATTAGTCATCGCGAAGAATGACCTGGCCACTCTCAACCACCTTCTGGACCGGGGCGTTGACCCCAATACCCGCTGCCAGGGCCGCTATACCCTTCTGTATTGGGCCCTCATCTATGGCAAGCGGGAAGATGTTGTCAAGACGCTGCTGGATCGCGGAGCGAATCCGAATCTCCCGGCCTGCCATTTTCCGCCTTTGCTACTGGCTGCAATGAAGGCCGATGACAAGGCCGTTTTCTTGTTGCTGGAAAGGGGAGCCGATCTGAACGCCCGTGATCATTCGAATTCCTCAGCGCTCCATCTGGCGACTGTTTGTTGTAACAACCCGACAGCGATCACCGAGATCATGAATTGCCTGCTGGACAGAGGTGCCGATATCAGTGCCCTTGACTGTGACGGCCAAACTCCGCTGCTCTGGGCGGTAATGTCAGGCAACATTGCGGGCATTAACACTTTACTGCAACGAGGTGCTAATCCAGATACTCCTGACAAGTGGGGTCAGACTGCACTTATCAAGGCTGTACTGTACAGCGTCCCTGCCAAAATCAACAGTATGGTCAATAGCCTGCTGGCCAATGGAGCCAATCCCAATAAGCCAGGCAAGTCAGGCGAAACACCTCTGCATCTGGCGCTTCAAAAAGACCGGCGGGATACCGTTGACATTCTGCTGGCCAATGGTGCCCGTGCCAATATTCCCAATGCGTCTGGTCAAACTGCGTTTGACATTGCAGCAGCCAAAGGCGTCGCTGATACCCTGCACAATATCATGCCTCCTTATCAACCGGAGACGCTATTGGCCTGCGCCCGAACCAGCATTCGTTCACGGCTGGTAAAGAACCAGATGCCGCTGGCAAAAGCCCTGGCACCAGGCTCTGACTGCCTGCCGCTGTCCAATCCCATAAGGGCTTATTTACACGAGCCGCTGACTCT
This sequence comes from Endozoicomonas sp. ALB115, assembly GCF_049310245.1. Lineage (NCBI taxonomy): Bacteria > Pseudomonadati > Pseudomonadota > Gammaproteobacteria > Oceanospirillales > Endozoicomonadaceae > Endozoicomonas > Endozoicomonas sp. ALB115. The sequence continues at coordinate 39,297 of NZ_JBLYZG010000011.1, forward strand.
TTAGGAATTGTCCCGAAAGCAGGTCATTTAGATTCAGGCTTGCGTAGCGAACCTTGTGAACTATTTTCTTTAAACGATTGCTGTTCTTTGTATATCTTGAACGGAAACACAACAATGTTACCAAGCGTCAGGACGGAGCATGACCATTCGCAGGAAATGGTAGCCGATGCCAGCGTGGAATCCTCATCTGCAGTCGATCTCCCGCTGCCTGATAACACGACAGAGGTCAATCATTCAGAATCTGCTGTGGCTGCTTCAGCCAGCAGGCAGTTGTCGGCAACAACGGCCGATTTTGCAGAGCTGATGATATCAGCAGTCCTGCGTAATGACCTGGCCACCGTCAACTGGTTGCTGGACCAGGGCATTGACCCCAATATTTGCTCTGTGGGTGGATCTACCCCTCTGCATATTGCCATTTACAGACTGGACGGTGAAGGTATTGTCAAGACGCTGCTGGATCGCGGTGCAGATCCGAACCTTCCTGTCCCCTATTTGTTGGTAGATCAAAGTACGCCTTTGCTGAAAGCGGCAGAACTGGGCAACTATAAGGCCCTCAATTTGTTGCTGGACAGGGGAGCTGACCTGAACGCCAGTAACATTAATGGTGACACAGCACTGCATATGGCCCTTCTTAATATAAACGATACAGTGATCACCAAGTTCCTGAATTACCTGCTTGACAGAGGTGCCTATATCAACGCCCTTGACTTCTCGGGCCAGACTCCGCTGCTCTGTGCGATACTTCACTGCAAAATTGTGGGCGTTAACACGTTACTGCAAGCAGGTGCCAATCCAGATATTCCTGACAAGTGGGGTCAGACTCCACTTAACTGGGCTCTCCATTACAGAATGAACAGTATGGCCAATAGCTTGCTGGCCAATGGAGCCAATCCCAATAAACCCGGCCGCTCAGGCAATACCCCACTGCATCTGGCGCTTCAGAAAAACCGGCAAGAGATCGTTGACAGTCTGCTGGCCAATGGTGCCCATGCCAATATTCCCAATGCTTCTGGTAAAACCGCACTGGACATTGCTGCAGCCAGAGGCGTTGTTGATACCCTGCACAATTACATTTCTGCTTATCAACCGAGGACGCTGATGGCCTGCGCCCGAACCTGCATTCGTTCAAGGCTGGTAGAGAACCGGGTGCCCTTGGCAAAAGTCCTGGCATCAGGCTCTGACTGCCTGCCGCTGCCGTATCCCATGAAAAACTATTTATACCAGCCGCTGACTTATTCGGGATTTGCCCTAAAAGCAGGTTATTAAGATTCAGACTTGCGCAGAGAGCCTTGTGCACTAATTTATCTGAACTAACTGGTGATTCATGCAATGACCAGGCAATGGCAGCTGATGCCAAACCGGTAAAAAAATGCTTGTCCAGCTTCACCAGGCACGCTGCGTAGCGATTATGTCGTCTATTATGTTGCAGACACCGTAGAACAACATCAGTAATGGCAGGAGGGTGACCATGGCTGTTATTTCACCTGATTTTACCTTTTCACATCAGCGGCTGACCGATCTTGACCTGAACGCTTTTGCGCCTTTTTTTGCCAATCTTGCCGCTGACCGTTATGTCAGCGGTCACTACCGTTTTCGCCGCTACTCCCGTTTTACCGGGCCTGCAGAACGCCTGGAAAGATTACCCCACGATGACTTTGTCCAGTCCCGTTCGGTCAATTATCTCAGTGGCGACATTCTGCGGGAATTTGCTGAAATTGAACCGACCCTGACGGAGCTGCCGGAATTTCAATCCCTGTTCAGACAGGTAAACGGTTTTTTCGGTCTTGATCCGGCACGTACCGTTTATGGCGTGCATCAAATCCGGGTCACCTGCTCCGGCGATGATCACGGCTTGCCAGTGCCGGAAGGCATTCACCAGGATGGCTTCGACCTGATTGCCATCATCTGCACTGACCGCAAAAACGTCGAGGGTGCAGAGACTGGAATTTTTTATCATCCGGAACAAAAACCTGCCTATAGTGCTACGCTGTTGCCCGGGGATATTGTTTACTGCAATGACCGGCGGGTCTATCACTACACCTCTGCGCTTCAGGTCAGCAGTGGCCAAGTCTCCGGGCATCGGGATGTTTTCGTTATTACGGTAACCCTGGAGGATGAACAGTGGAAAAACAGCATACCTCAACCAACCTCCAGCGTATCCGAGAGCAATTTCCAGCCCTTGAGCGGCTAGAGGGAAACCAGCGGGCCGTCTATTCTGATGCGCCGGGAGGTACCCAGGTTCCGGTATCGGTGATCAGTGCCATGTCCGATTACCAACAATCGGGTTCCGCTAACCTGGGTGGCTTTTTTGCCACCAGTGAAGAAACCATGGCACTGCTGGAACGGGCAAGGGAGGCTGCCGGGCAGTTATTAAATGCCCCTGCTGACAGCATTGCCTTCGGTGCCAATATGACCTCCCTGACCTTGGCGCTGAGCAGAGCCATCGCCAGAACCTGGCACAAAGGTGATGAAATTATTGTTTCATCGCTGGACCATGACGCCAATATCACCCCCTGGGTGCTGGCGGCAGAGGAACGGGGATGCACAGTCCGGACGATGGATTTTACCGCCAGTCAAAATCTCTGCGTCACGGAGCTTGAGCGCCTGCTGTCCAACAGAACACGACTGGTGGCGTTTACCCTGGCCTCTAACGTGACCGGCAGCGTCACCCCGGCAGCAGAACTGATCAGGGCTTCACGCTCCGTGAATGCCCTGGTCCATGTTGACGCCGTTCACTACACCGCCCACCGGTTACCGGATGTGCAGGCCCTGGATGTGGATTTCCTGACCTGTTCAGCCTACAAGTTCTGCGGCCCTTACCTGGGGGTGATGTATGGTCGGCCAGAACTGTTGGGCAGTCTGAAGCCCTATAAGGTCCGGGCTGCAAATAACCAGCCACCCTGGTGCTGGGAGACAGGGACACAGAACTTTACCGCGATTGCCGGATTGCTGGCCTGCATTCAATACCATGGCTGGCTCACCGGTTCTGACCATGACCGCAAGGGACTGCAGACGTCGGCGCGCTGGATCGAGGAACACGAGCAACAGTTGTCGCAACGGTTTCTTGATGGTCTCAACCACATGACCGGGTTTACCTTGTACGGCTCGGATACCACGGCTGACCGAACCCCCACCTTTGCCCTGGCCCACCACCGACAATCCTCGGCCAGGCTGGCACAGCTGCTGGCCCGGCACGGTATCTATACCTGGTCCGGCCATTTCTATGCACTGGATCTGCTTGACCGGCTCAAGCTTCAGGAGCGGGATGGGTTACTGCGGATAGGCTTTGTCCACTACCATACGCCGGAAGAGATAGACAGGGTGCTTAACGTTCTGGCAGATATTTCTGCGGGATTTGCCAGATGATGCATCAGGCCCGCAACAAAACGACAAAAGGAGTTGCGGAAAAACATCCCAATTGAAAAGCATTCTGAAGTAAAATACCGGGAAATCCATTTTCCATCCATGGAACTGCTTTCTGATAAATAACATCAGGCAGATTCCCATCAATGGCCATTCTCTATGAGTAAAAAGAGCCGTCGCATCCAGGAAGCCTGGGACGATGAAGAAACCGAAGAAATCATCTATGTCAGCAAATCTGAGCTGAAGCGGGACATGGATGAGCTTAAAAACATTGGTGCCCGGCTGATGGAACTGAAACCGGCACTGCTGGATAAGTTGCCACTGAATGATCGCCTGCGTGCAGCATTAGATGAGAGCAATCGCATCAAAAGCAACAATGCCAGAAAGCGCCATCTGGGCTTTATTGGCAAACTGATGGCAGACCAGGACATTGAGCCGATCATGGCGCTGCTTAACCAGCTGGATTCCTCCAGTGAAGAGTACAACCGCCGGTTTCATCAATTGGAGCGGTGGCGTGACCAGCTGATTCGTGATGATGACAGTCACACGGCATTAACTGAATACCTGGAGCACTACCCGGAAGCTGACCACCAGCATATCCGCCAGCTGGTCCGTAATGCCCAGAGAGAAGCATCTCAGGATAAGCCCCCGGCAGCGGCGCGAAAGCTGTTCAAATATTTGAGAGAAGTGGACGAGCTTTAAGGTTCACCATGAGCAGGCTGACCCAGCCTGTTCTTTTTACGTCGTGATTTCTTCGGTCACCGCCGGGACTTCACCCCCATGCTTTTTGTGATCTGCCAAAGGGTAATCAGAAAAAACACCATCAACGCCATCATCAATCAGCTGTCTGGCAACCGCCGGAGAGTTAACGGTGTAGCAATACAGTTCATAGCCTTTGGACTTCACTCGCGAAATGTGTCGTTTTGCCGTTCGCTTACTGTTGAGGTGGATGGATACCGCGTTGACCCGTAATGCTTTCTTCTGCCAGTTCATTGGCAATCGCTCAAACAGACAGCCAACCGGAATATCTGAACAATCTGAGAACCGGACAAGTGCCGCATAATTAAAGCTGGAAACCAATAGCCGATCGTTTGGCAACTCAACCTCGGCAATGGTCTTTACTACCGCTTCTACCAACCTCGGCTCTGAACAGCCATTGGTTTTCAGCTCAAGGTTCAGCCCAAGCCCAAGTTCTTTTATGAGTTTAAGCGCCGCTCCAAGCTGAGGAATCTGCTCACCCGAAAATTGCTCGGAAAACCAGCTTCCGGCATCTATTGTTGCCAGATCAGAGCAGGTTAACGTCTTCAAGCGACCTTTTTTATTGGTGGTACGGTTCAGTCGCCGGTCATGAAAAAGCACAAGGGTACCATCACCTGACAGAGTAACATCCACCTCGACCCACTTCAGCCCGCGCTCAGCAGCCAGCCTGATGCCTGCCAGGGTATTTTCCGGTGCCTCTCCTGCCAGCCCCCGATGCCCGATTATCCTGCTCATGTGCATGAATTTACCCACCTTAAAACACCCCTGTCCAAATGCAGGAACGGAGCTATTCTTACCCGAAACATTGTTTCAAGGACATTATCACAGATGCGGCCTGTTTTGCTCAGTATTGATGTTGGCACCCACAGTTTGCGCAGCGCTTTTGTTTCCCCGGAAGGGCATGTCCTTGCCCATAATGAAGAGCCACTTCTGATCTGGAAAACAGCCAGTACCATGGAGTTCTGTTCCAAGAATATCTGGGAAGCCCTGGTCACCGGTGTTAACCGATTAATCGCTGAACACCCGCTGAATCAGGAGGATATTATCGGGATCGGTATTGATACCACCTACTCCCTGGTTCTGCTGGACCAGCGGATGCAACCCGTTCACCTGCCCGGGAGCAATCGTGCTGACACTTTTGGCTGGATGGACAGCCGCGCCAGTCAACAGGCTGCCTATATTGCCAGAGAACACCCGGGACTATTTGGCCATGCGGGCCCTGGCATCAACGCCAGGAGTAACTGCTGTAAATTACTCTGGCTCTTCCAGTGTGCGCCGGAAACCTGGCAAGCCGCTACTTGCATCCTCGACCTTTATGATTATGCCACCTGGAAGCTAACGGCCTGCCTGACCAGAACACCCGATTCGACCAGTCATATCTTTACCCAAAAGGCTGCAGCCCAACTGAATATTGATATTGAGGGACGATTCAAGGGTGAATCCCTTGAGATGGGTGCAGCCATCGGGGATGGCCTGTGCCAAAGTGCCGCTGACCAACTGAACCTCAAACAGGGCACCCCGGTTGCCACAGGTATCGTTGATGCCTATGGCGGCACCCTCGCCACGATACTTGCCAGCAATCACCCGGACCGTCAGCAACCACTAGACTGTATTACCAAAAGAGTCAGTTTTATTGGTGGAACTTCATCCAACTACGTCGCGTTCAGCAGGGATATGTTGACCTGCGATGGAGCAGATGGCCCCTACCCTTCTGTGCTGGAAGGTTACTCGTTGATATACGCCCGGCAAACTGCGGCAGGTGCCTTTATTGATCACATCATTACCTCACACCCGGCTTACAGCTCAATCTATGATATCGCTGTCAGCCTGGGGATCGGGGTTCATGAATACCTTAATCAGATTCTCTATGAGCTGGCGGATAATGATCGATCGGAATACGCTGACAGTGTCAGCAAACTGACCGCGCACCTGCATATACTCCCTTACTTTGACGCACCTGAAGTGGATCAACCACAGCGGGGAATGATTACCGGCCTTACCCTGGATAAAAGTCATCAGTCGCTTGCTGTGCTGTACCTTGCCAGTATTCAGGCCCTGGCCCTGGATGCACGCTATCAGTTAGAGAAGTTAACAAAAGCCGGGTATCACATTGAACTGTTGATCCCCACCGGGGGATTGGCAAAGAACCAACGACTGCTCACTGAACATATCAACATACTCAATATTCCTGCTGCCGTTCCGGAAGAGAGAGAAAATATGCTGCTTTCCGGAGCCATCACCGGGTCGGTGGCCGCAGGTATCTACGACAGTATTGAGGAGGCCATGAGAGCCATGAGTCGCTATCACGAACGGATAGAACCTGAGCGGCAGCTGGTTGATTTTTACCAGGCAAAATACGACATATTTATAAAGATGCTGAAGGATCAACAATCGTGGGAGTGAGAATTGGAAGGTTTGCAAGGGAGGGAAGATGGGGTGGGCGAAGGGGCTCGAACCCTCGACCGCCGGAATCACAATCCGGAGCTCTGCCAACTGAGCTACGCCCACCATCAACGACTGAATCAGGAAAGAACTTCATCCCTCACCAGACGCCGCTGATTATAAGGAAAGCTGTTCAGCTTGCAAGCATGACCCGTTGTTTTTTTCTGCGATTTACCACTATATTTCAATAAGCATCTATCTTCGTTCAGCCTCCCGGGTACCTTTACCCGACACTCATCACTTCTCAAGCTTTCAAGCATGAGGCATACCATGCTCACTTTCTGTATAGCCCGAATTCAGCAGTCTGTTTTCAGCACGATCACGCAGCTTATCTGCCTGTCATTAATACTGCTATCGCCACTCAACGCCTACTGTTCTTTCAATTCAGATTTGCCCAATAATCAGACCGTTTGTTATGACAACCAGTGTCCACTGGACACTGACTTCTATTTTGAGTTTGAAAATATGCATCTGATCAAGGGACTGTTTACCGGGCAAAACTACGATCAGATTCCGGAAGTACCAACATTAGGTGGTTGCCGTAATGATGCCTGGAACTTTTTTAACTGGGCCTCCACCAGCAAGGGCATCCCGACAACCTCCCTTAAGGTACAGACTGATCGATCTGGCCCACTCAAAAAATCCATCGTCCTCGCGGAAATTGAACGTCTGGCAGAGCAAACCCACAGCGAAGCCGGGCCACATCGCATAATCATCAGTTTCAGCGGACACGGCACCCGCAGACCGGATACCAGCGGTGATGAGTCAGATCATATGGATGAGCTATTGGTCTGTGGTCGCGATGTTATTTCCGATGATGAACTGCATCATGCCTTCAAACGCTTTCACAACAGCACAAGGCTGCTGATCTTCGTTGACACCTGCCACTCCGGCACCATGTTTGACCTGCCCTATCGGTATGTCTATAACTCGCTGCATCCGGATATTATCGAGGAAATTGATACAGGCAGAGACAGGGACATTCCTGCCTATATGATGGTGGTATCCGCCAGTCGCGACAGAGAGACCGCAGCCGATGCTTTTTTACCAAGCCCCGGTATTATCGCCTGGAGCAGCCAGGGGGACTTTAGCCACCGAATGATCAAGACATTGAAAGAGGTGTATTACCATAACCTCTATGTGAGAAATATTCCGGCCCTGCTCCGTGACCAGAAACTGCATGCCGAGGTCAGGTACAACCCGAATCAACATGCTGTTCTCTCAACCAACTTTCGTCCGGCCAGAAACCTGAAGTTGTTTGGCTGGTAGCTGTCCATTAACAGATAACATGTTGCGCACTGGCTTTGATTATTTCAGCGTTGATGCACATCAACGAAATGTAAATTTCCATTAACCGGGAATGCCGTATTTTATCCCTTATCTCGGCATTCACCTACCCGGTTATTTGATTGTTTTAACTCAATCTCTTCGTAGTGATTTACTTGAATCCATTATCCATCAAGGCCTACAGCCTTATCCTTGATTAATTACTATCAAATGCTGCTTGATTTTTATTCTCACGACAGTAAAAAAAATCATAAGCCAATTCAATTATCTAATGTGACCTTGGTTTAACAACTCTTGAATAATTGTGCCCAAATTAAGTCGTCCGCATCGGTTCGGGGCTTTTTCCCCGGGCTATGCATAAGAAGAAAGGCGACAGAAAAAAGCACACACATCACACACAATTTCAGGAGTAAGCTCCATGCAAAAGAAAATTCTTGCAGCTGTTGTTGCTTCCATGATGGCTGGTCAGGCGATGGCTGTTACTGTCGTTGACAATGGTACTGACAAAGTGACCATCGGTGGTCACGTTGGTATGCGTTATGTTGACCAGACTGATGGCGAATCTAAGGGCGACAGCAGCCGTATCAACTTTGCCTTCGAACACAAACTGACTGAAGCGACTACCGCTTTTGCCAAGGCTGAGTGGGGCTTTGACACGACTAACAGTGGCGAAGGCGACTTCTTCTTCAACCGTCTGGGCTATGTTGGTGCCAAGAACGACCAGTATGGTTCTATCTCTTTCGGTAAGCAGTGGTCTACTTACTCCACTGTTTCTGGCTGGACTGACATGTTTGCTACCACCGGTGGTGAAGCTTCCGGCACATACACCAGTTTTGGTGATGAGCTGGGTACTGCTCGTGCTGACGACGCTCTGCAGTATAACCACAGTATCATGGGGCTGAATATCTCTGCACAGGTTCAGCTGGGTGAAAGAAAACTTTCAACCAAGGTTAGTGGTATTGTTATCCCGTCCACTATGGTACGTGATGGTTCTTACAGTGTAGCTGGCAGCTACAACCTGCCAATGGGGCTGAGTATCGGAGCTGCATACAACCAGGCTGAAGTTAAAGATACTTCTGTAGCAGGATCTAAAGACAAATCTAAATCTGCTATTGTTGGTGCCAAGCTTGAAGCAGACAAGATTTACGCTGCCTTCACTTATGCAGATCTGAAGAACCTGGCAGACGGTACACTGGGTCTTGTTGAAAAGGCTAAAGGCATTGAACTGTATGGCAGCTATCAGCTGAACGAAATGTTCAAGCTCGGTGGTGGTTACAACCAGCTGAAAGACAAGAGCAACAACGCTGGAAACACCGAACTGAAGTACATGCCTGTAGAAGTAATCTACACTCAAGGTCCAGTTCAGCTGTCTGCTACTTACCAGTTCGAGAAGACCAAAGTTGCTAATGTTGACGTTGACGACAAGATGATTCTGCAGGCTCGTTACTACTTCTAATATCGAAGTGGTTGCCTGGCAGCAATGCCTTCGCCGGACTTTCCGGCAACAAAAAAACCGCTCCGGCGGTTTTTTTGCGTTTTGACAAAGATCGGTTCCCATAAGAGCTGACACCGGAACCAACGGTCATGCACAGTACCTCGGTCCTCTGCGGGAACACTACCCAGCCTATCCGAAGACGCTATTCTGGCAACTCATTTCAATGAGTTTGATGTGTACAATCTCCGCTCACCCTGAGCGGAGTCGAAGGGTGCCTGGCACAGTCTTTATTCAGGGTATGGTGTTTACGCCCTTCGACTCCGCTCAGGACGAACGGAGTTTGGGCACCATTGATAGAGGATCCATCAATTACATTTAAACCGTGTATCAGGAGACTGTATCAGAATTATCTCAGTACGCCGATCCAGAAAAAATGAGGTGAACCTTTATGAAAGCCAGTGATATTGATAAAAAATTCGACGATGGCGAAGACGTACTGGAATTCTTCGACACCGACAATCCTCAACGGCCCAACCTTGCAGCCAAAAGGGTTAACATTGACTTCCCTGCATGGGTCGTCAATGAACTGGATAAAGAAGCCAGCGCAATCGGCATCAGCCGTCAAGCGCTGATTAAAACGTGGATTGTTGACCGGCTCAGGCAGCACTGACCCGGTTCTGCCCGACAACTCTGGAACGAGGTTGGCGAGCTAACCCTGGTGTTCATCATGATTTCAAAACCTACTCCGGCCCCGGCGGAAACCCATTGGTCATAATCTGTTCCATGGTCCACGGATTGGTATCCGGAAACTCATCCTCCGGTATTTCCAGCTCACGGGAAGCATCCCGACAGGCAATGGGATAACATTCCAGCAGGCTTTCATCCAACAGTCCATACAAGCTGGGGTTTTTCATCAACAGTCGTTTAACTATCGCCCGTTCTTTTGCCAGGCTGTAATCAATCACCATAAACCAGCTGCGGTACCAGCGATTCAAGGCATGCAGGTCTTCTTTGAAGGTGCGAATATGCCATTTGAGCAGAAGCACCAGGATTCGGGTCAGATGATTTTCCAGCGTGTTGACCTTTTCCTGGCCAAGGTCGTCTACCTCCTCAATCAGGTTCTCCAGGTCCAGAGCCCGAAACTTGTTTTTTTTCAGTAAATCAATTTGCTGACGGGTCCACTGATAAAAGTCCGTTTTGTACAGGTTACTCATAGTGATGATCTCCCGATGCTACTGATGTTTTTTTAAGAGCTTCAGTGTTGTCTCCAGCAATCTCCTGCACCCCTCTATCGCAGCTTCTGAGTCATCCCCCAGTGAAGCAGAAGGCTTTTATTTATTGTATTGATCCGTCCCAGAGCCTATCAGGATGATATTGACTGAGAGTGGGTGACAGCCTGGGGTATTGAGCTTAATAAGACAAAAGAGCAGATGATGATGGCTCCGGTTCTCTAATCTTGTCCTGATGGTAAAGAACCAATACCAGAGGAGACTGTCACAAACCGGCTGGAGTATAGGCCATGAATGTCGTGCCATGGGAATTTTGACAATAAATATGAAGTTTCAGCGCTGCCCGAAAAAGACGGGCGACTTGTAATTTTGCGGGAAACGGGAGGCGGCATTAACTTATGCTTCAGACAAACACGGAACTTATTCCGGAACAACTCCCGGAAAGAAGGACGCTAAATAGATAAATGAACATCGTCGCCTGTTTGTTCGGTAAGGCAGCGGTTGAGCACCGTGAGAAAGGTGTCTTCCCGGCCATCGAGCAGCCAGTCACCCTGCTCTTCATCGTAGTCAAAATGGAATCCACCACTGCGGGCGGCCATCCATAGCTGTAGCAGCGGGGTCTGGCGGCTGAGAATAATTTTGCTGTTGTCTTCACAGGTTAACGTGAGAATGCCTGCTGACGTTTCATAGTCAATGTCCAGTCCGGCATCGTCTATGGCGTCTTCGATGGCCAGCATCAGGCCATCCAGAAGTTCATTATATTGACGCTCTTTCATTCCTGTCTCAGTGCAATTTAATCTGAATGGGGGAATTTTAGCCTGCTTCCGGCGTTGCTGATAGAGCCTTGCATGAAAAGAAAGCGCTGCCACCGCATGCCGAGTTGCCTCAATTATGAAATATTCGGGCTAGAGCCATCGCTAATTAGACAGTTATACTGTGGCCTATTCAGAATTAAGGATCAGATTATGAGATTGTTCACTGCTGACCATCGGCTGAAAACTTCCGCTCTGGCCGCTGCTGCGTTTTTCGTGCTGCTGCTCACAGGCTGTGGTCAAAAGGGTGACCTTTATCAACCAGCATCATCTCTGGCTGATGCATCGGCTGCTCTGGAAGAAACAGTCGTTGAATAAAGAGCAGTTCTGGCTAATTACATCAATAAATAAGTGAAATGGGGAACAGTCACCTTATGGAGTGGTTTACCTTTCAGCCCTCTGAACCAGCGGCCGGTAGCGAGTTGTTTGCCGAAGAGATTCCGGTGCAACAGCTGGCCCGCCAGTATGGTACGCCTTTATATGTCTACTCCAGACGAGCCCTGGAAGCCAGCTATCAGGCCTATTACCAGGCCATGGCTGACAGCCCCCACTTGATTTGTTACGCGGTAAAAGCGAACAGCAACCTGGCGGTGCTGAATGTTCTCGCCCGGTTGGGGGCTGGCTTTGATATTGTCTCGGTCGGGGAGCTGGAACGGGTGCTCGCGGCAGGCGGTGATCCCGCCAGGGTGGTGTTTTCCGGGGTGGCCAAGCAGCGCCATGAGATTCGCCGGGCGCTGGAAGTGGGTGTCCACTGCTTCAATATTGAATCAGAACAGGAGCTGGAGCATATTCAGGAAGAAGCGCTGGCGATGAATCAAGTGGCCCGCATCTCCCTGCGGGTCAACCCGGATGTGGATGCCCGGACTCACCCCTATATCTCCACTGGCCTGAAAGATAATAAGTTCGGCATTGATATTAACCGGGCTCCTGCGGTTTATGCCCGGGCTGCTGAATTGAGCAATATTGAGGTGGTGGGTGTTGATTGCCATATCGGTTCCCAGCTGACCACCACCGAGCCTTTCCTGGATGCGCTGGATCGTCTGTTGCTGTTAATGGATCAGTTGCAGGCTCAGGGGATTCATTTGCAGCATCTGGATATTGGCGGTGGCCTGGGGGTTCAGTATCAGGATGAGACGATTCCCTCACCTGCCGATTATCTGGTGTCGGTCAAACAGCGCCTTGTTGAGCGGGGCTATGGTGATGTGATGCTGGTGGTGGAGCCGGGCCGGTCTATTGCTGCCCAGGCGGGTATCCTGCTGACCCGCGTTGAGTTGATCAAGGCGACTGAGCAGAAGCATTTTGCCATTGTCGATGGAGCCATGAATGACCTGTTGAGACCGTCCATCTACAGTGCCTGGCATACTATTGCCAATACGGCGCAGCACGCGGATGTGGATAGTCAGGTGTATGATATTGTCGGGCCTGTTTGTGAAAGTGGCGACTTTCTGGGCAAAGCACGGAATCTGGCCATCCGGGAAGGTGATCTGCTGGCGGTGTATTCGGCGGGTGCCTACGGTTTTGTCATGAGCTCCAACTACAATACCCGCAATCGTGCCGCAGAAATCATGGTTGATGGTACTCAATCTTATGTGATCCGTCGCCGGGAAACCGTTGCCGAGCAGTTTGCCTCAGAAAGCCTGCTGCCGTCGTAAAGTATCAGGAAAGAATGAACTATATGTTGCTACATTTCACCAAGATGCATGGGCTGGGTAACGACTTTATGGTGGTCGATATGGTGTCCCAGAATCTGCGCCTGCCGCCGGAAAAAATCCGCCGCCTGGCGGACCGGCGGTTTGGGATCGGCTTTGACCAGTTGCTGCTGGTTGAGCCCCCGACCAATCCTGATATGGATTTTCGCTACCGCATCTTTAATGCCGATGGCAGTGAAGTGGAGCAGTGTGGCAATGGGGCCCGTTGTTTCGCCCGTTTCGTCCGGGACAAAAAGCTGATCGGCAGAGACCGGATCCGGGTACAAACCGCCGGGGGCAACATTGAGCTGACGATTCAGAGCAATGGCGAGGTTTGCGTGGATATGGGGATGCCGAGGCTGGACCCTGAACAGGTGCCGTTTAATGCGCAGCAGCGTTCAGTGACCTATCCCCTGATGGTTGATGGCCAGGTTATCGAGGTTTCTGCCGTATCCATGGGCAATCCCCACTGCGTTTATCGGGTGGATGATGTGCACAGGGCTCCCGTGGACACCTGGGGGCCGATGATTGAAGCCCATCCGGACTTTCCCCGGAAATGCAATGCCGGATTTATGCAGGTCCTCAGTACCGATGAAATTAACCTGCGGGTATTTGAGCGCGGCGTTGGTGAAACCCTCGCCTGTGGCACCGGTGCCTGTGCCGCTGTGGTGGCAGGACGCCTGCAAGGTTTGCTGGGCGATACCGTTAAAGTGAACTTGCCCGGGGGTAGCCTGTCTATTTATTGGCCGGGAGAGGGCAGTCCGGTTATGATGACAGGCGCAGCAACCCGGGTTTATGAAGGATACACCCGGCTATAAATCCGCTAAGGGCCAGAGACCATGACCGAACAGATCGTCGAAACAGACAGGGAGCAGCAGGAAACGCCGAATCAGCCGAAAGCTCTGAAACCCAGGCAGGTTGCCAACTTTCTGAAAGAGCATCCTGATTTTTTTGTGGGCCGTGACGATCTGCTGCTGGATCTGACCCTGCCTCATCAGCGTGGGGATGCGATCTCGCTGGTTGAGCGTCAGGTGGCGTTGCTGCGGGAACGGGCCCTGGATTACCGACATCGGCTGGTCCGTCTGGCGGACAATGCCAAAGCCAATGAAAAGCTGTTTGAGCGTATGCGGCTGCTGGTATTGGCCCTGCTGGAGAGCAGGGATCTGGAACAGCTGGTGGAGGTGATCGGTGACAGCCTTAACCATGAGTTTGGTATTGAATTCCATTCGCTGATTCTGTTCAGTGACCAACCAATGAACCTGCCCGTCAGGATTGAACATACCGACGTGGTGGTGGAAGCCCTGGGTTCCATTATGACCAGTGGCAAAGCCATTTGTGGCCAGGTGACTCAGGCAGAGCTGGACTTCCTGTTTCAGGAGCAGGCCGAGCATGTTGGCTCGGTGGCCATTGCCCCTCTGAACTATGCCCTCAGTGAACCACAGCAGCTTGGGGTTCTGGCGCTGGGCAGTCAGGACAAACATCATTTCAAGGCCAGCATGGGCACCCTGTTTATCAGTTACCTGGGCGATATCCTGAGTCGAATTCTGGCTCGACAGCTGCATTCATGAACCACTCATCTTCCAATTCTCCGGTTAATAGCGGCCTGCAACAATCAATAGCGGCTTTTCTGGATTACCTCCGCTATGAAAAGCAGCACTCTCCCCATACGCTGTCGGCCTATCAGCGTGATCTTGCCCGTGTGATGCAGCAGGCTACCGCCAGTGATATTCAGGGGTGGGCAACGATTACCGAGAAGCAGTTAAAGCAGTGGCTGGGACTCTGGCACGAAGAGGGGTTATCCAGTCGCAGCCTGCAGCGGCTGATCTCATCACTTCGTCGTTTTTATCACTACCTGTTAACCCGGGGTGAGGTAACCAATAACCCGGCGCAACGGCTCCGGGCACCGAAAACCGGTCGGCCTCTGCCGGTGACGCTGGATGCCGACCAGGTCAATCACCTGTTGGATGACCCGCATGGTCAGGCGGAGGGTGATCCGCTGAAGTGCCGTGATCTGGCCATCCTGGAGCTCTTCTACTCGTCAGGTTTGCGCCTGGCCGAGCTGGCGGCATTGAACCTGGACAGCTTTGCCAATGGGTTTTCCCAGGTGAAAGTGCTTGGGAAACGCAACAAAGAGCGGATGATCCCGGTGGGCAGCAAAGCCCGGCAGGCAATTCAACACTGGCTTACTTTTCGAGAACAGTTGGTTCGGGGAGAGAGTGGTAGCGCCCTGTTTCTGTCAAAGCTGGGCAGGCGCATCAGTACCCGACAGATTCAGAATCGTATCAGGGAATTTGCCCGGGAAGCGGGCATGCCGGTGGGGGTTCATCCCCACATGCTGAGGCACTCGTTTGCCAGCCACCTGCTGGAATCCAGCGGTGACCTGCGCTCAATTCAGGAACTGCTGGGGCACAGCGATATCTCCACCACACAAATCTATACCCATCTGGATTTTCAGCATCTGGCCACGGTGTATGATAAGGCTCACCCAAGGGCGAAGAAGAAAGACGACTGAATGCAAGAATTCATTTGATTCAGGTTGATCCGGAACAGGCAGTTTTTAATGTTTCCAGCCGGGCCATGGCATGGGAATTACCCGCTTTTTTGGCGTAATCCAGCGCAGTATTGCCAGAATTTCCGGATGAATTAAGATCAAAATCCAGCTCGCCTGCATGATCATACAAGTAATCGAATACGCTGTTGGCTTTATAATATGCGCATTGACGAAAAGCGAGGCCAAATTCTGACTTGCCGATACTGACGGTTATCTTTTGTTTAAGTCGTGAAGCAATCTCTGAGGCGTCGATTAAACGGATTAACTTAATATTATGTACTACCGTTTTAATATCCTGCATAGCTTTTACCGCTTTCTTATCACCCTTGATTTTCCGCTCAAAAAATTCAAGCTCATCATCTGAAATCGGGAGGTAATCATTACTCCCTGTAAAAGAAACAGAGTACTCTCCGCGTAACCCAAAGTTGAGAAAAATTCCTACAGGGGTTGTATTTAACCCATTACCCGGAATGATCTGATCATTAAAAGGATCGACAAAAATCAAATTTGGTAGTTTTTCCTGTAACAAGAAAAAAAAATCCGCAACATCCATGGCAATTCCAGGTCGCTTTTTATTTTCAACACCGTATTTAGCGGTAACGATATTCATTTGATCAAACAACCGCTCCATAGACTGGTTATCGGCAATTAGCAGCATACAATGTCCATCATGTGGAGTATCACTTTTGCGTCTGTTAGAAAAATGGAGCGCCCAGATAATATCAGCGGGAACACCTGCTTTTAACAAGTTTTTCCGGCACTGATAAACTTGGGAGCCACAATCACCAAAACCGTTTTTTGAAGAGAACTTGAAATATATATCGCTAGTTCTGATGTTGGATAGATCATGGTTTTGTCGAAATATTCCCTGTAAACACTGGTAGCCCAAATTCATTTTTTTCACTTGCCCGGTAACAAAAGGACCGCGATGCAATGTCATCCTTACCAGATCGATTGGCTTCAGGCTGGGATAATGTATGCTAAAGTCCGTGACGAGATGACTGTTTCCTACCACTTCACTGCGAGTTGCCGCAACGACATGGTTGAGAAACCGGGCATTTTCTGCGATATCCTCAACCCTGGTCGAAAAGCCACGCCAGCACGGAGCGTCAATACTTTTGGGACGATTTGACTGGGCTGCTTCCGATGTGGGCAATGGTAAACCATGAGCTGTTATCGAATCACTGCTTTGGGAGGCTGACGCTTGCATTGCTGTTGTTCCTTGCAAAAAAGTAACTGACTTCAAGCATTGGACAATTCAGATTGAAGGCCGTTCATCCGGAGGGTGACCGAGATTTACGGTTACCGCACAGGGCTGTCTATGCTCGGACAGCCTCAATGGAGTTTCCCGGACTTGATCGGCGGGTCCGGGTTAAGCCCGACCGTCTCATCAGGCCGGGCTGGCACCCATCAGAAAACAACCTGCCAGTGTCACCAGCAGACATAACAGTCAGCGCTTCAAGCTTTGTCTTTTAACAGATCCTGAACCTGAGTTTTCAGATTGGTGTCCAGGAGGTCGATCATCCGGCTGAGTATTAGAGCGATTTTATTCTTATCAAAACCGTCAAGCTCTACTTGTGGTAGATGATTATTTTGCTTGAGTGACTTCATATACCACATATAAGATTTTTCATTATCTGCCACAAAGCCCTCGCCACCATGCTTATACAGGGAGCCAAGGCATCTCATGGCCGTGGCATCCCCCAGCTCAGCGGCCTGCAGGTACAAGCCCTCCGCTGCGTACAAATCTACCGGAAAGTCCTTGCCGCCTTCCTGAAACATGCAGCCCAGATTGATCATGGCTGAAACAGACCCCAGCTTAACCGCCTGCTGGTACCAGTGCTTTGCTTTGTGCAGATCTGCCGGAAAGTCCTGGCCACCATACTGATACAGATAGCCCAGGTTGTTCATAGCTGCAGCATTCCCCAGCTCAGTCGCCTGCAGGTAGCAACTCTCTGCTTTGTGCAGATCTGCCGGAAAGTCCTTGCCACCCTGCTTATACAGGTAGCCCAGGTTGTTCATAGCTCGAGCACTTCCCAGTTTAGCCGCCTTCAGGTACCAACTCTCTGCTTTGCTCAGGTCTACCGGAAAGTCCTCGCCACCATACTGATGCAGGTAGCCCAGGTTGTTCATGGCTGAAGTATCCCCCAGCTCAGCCGCCTTCAGGTAGAAGCTCTCCGCTTTGCATAGATCTACAGGAATGCCCCCGTCACCATGTTGGTACAATTGCTCCAGGTTATTCAGGCCGATCGGGTCGGAGGATCCCTTGTCGGCCAGCAGCAGAGCAGCATCAAGGTGCTTGTTGTTAACGGCCCAGACCAGGGGAGTCTTCCCCGCAATCTGGCCTGCATCCGCGGACGCCCCCCGGTTCAGCAGGGCCCGGATGATCCTGATATTGCCCTCCTTTGCAGCGTTGACCATCCGGGTCTGCCAGTTCGGTGGCAGGGTCAGGATTTCCACCGTTACATTCTCAATTACTTGCCGCCCGTAAGGGCACTCCAGATTAGCTCCTGTCCACAGGGTAAGACAGTTAAGGTGGTACTTATGCCCGCAGGGACTGGCAATGCCAACGTGCTTGCCAGCAAACTCCGGATTCTTAGGTTGGTAGAGGTCATCATGGCACACTGGGCAGGTTGAGGGCTCAGTGGGTATCGCTACCGGTGTACCGGATGGAACACTGTTCATGTCAGGTACTTCCCTACGTTTTTTGGGGGGGCTACTCAGACCGTGTAGAACCCGAAAATACTCCGTAGAAAAGATAATTATCCCATTAAAAACTGACCAATCAGGAAGTAACCCACCAGTGTCACCAGCAGAATACCCATAATATTCAGGGCAAAGCCAGCCTTCATCATATCGGTTATTGCCAGTTTTCCTGAGCCAAAGACCACAGCGTTTGGCGGAGTCGCTACGGGCATCATAAAGGCAAAGCTGCAGGCAAGGGCCGCCGGTGCGGCCAGCATCACCGGGTCAATGCCCAGGGTCACACCCAGGGCACCCATCAATGGCAGGAAGCCGGCAGCCGTTGCGGTGTTGCTGGTCAGTGCGGTCAGGAAGGTGAACAGTCACCAAGAAAGCAACGACCAGCAGCACCGGCAGACCATTGGCAATCGTCATGGCTTCGGCCACCCAGCCGGCCAGACCGGTATTTTTGATCTGCGCTGCCAGAGTCAGAGCACCACCAAACAGCAGCAGAACACCCCATTCCCGGGCCTTTTCCCAGGACATGACATAAACACGCTTATCGTGCTTCACCGGAATGATGAACAGGCTGATGGTCGCGGCAATGGCAATAATGGTGTCAGAAAGACCGGGAATAAACGCCTTCAGATAGGGTCTCGTAATCCAGGAAATAGCGGTGATGGCAAAGATAATGGCAACCGTTATTTCGCCGCGACTCATTGGGCCCAGTACTTCCAGCTGCTCACGGAATACCGTTCTGGCCTCAGGGTTCTCTTCGGTGGACAGTTGGAAGCCAAAGCGGGTCAGCCTGACCCAGCATAAAACCGCCAAAGAACAGATAGATGGTTGGGTGTGCGTAGGGTGCCGTCACTTCCTTGATGCTGGCGATGCCCGGCAGTGGCACCAGTATCATTGGCAGCAATGAGGTCACAGGAATGGGAACTACCTCCGATACCCACCAGATCGCCATCATGGTTGCCACACCCACCATATACCAGGCCGATGGTTGCGCGGTTTTGGGATTTATCAACCTGGCACCCACTTTATCCAGGAACAAGCGGGAAGAACTTTTTGGGCTAAGCCTCAAGCGTTGTCGAGTGATTTGGATAATTTCCCTGCTATCGGGTTGATCAACCCGGTTTAACAAAAATAAACAAAGAATATCTGCAAATTGTCCGGCAGCCGTTATGCTTCGTAGTCGAAAATCCACTTGAATGCTGATAGGCGAGGTATAGCAGATCGTTATGGATTCGGTTATCAATCACACTGGATTACCCAATCTCTGTGGACAAGCGCCCGTTGATAAATCAACTCAAACGGATCCTGATGCAGAAACGTCCGGATCTCTGGGGCCTTATGAGGTTAGCCGTGTAGATGCAGATGAAGTGATAACATTTACCGGTTGTCTACCTGATAGGGAAATTACCATAGAAAAGGGCAGGGTTGTCGTGAAGATTCATCCTGCTTTGAATGTTGCTGCCCAGGACGAAGAAGGCAACAGCAAATCTTTCAGCATCAGATTCCACAGCTTACCCGTGAATCAGGCAGCCTCTAATGTGACAGAAGACGAGGTCAGAGAACACCTTGACTGGGATGGCTATGCTGCTTGCGCAAATTTGTACAACACCAGGCCAATATCAGTAAATACAGCCCGTGAATCTCAAATCTCCCGGGATTCGGGTGTTGATACCCATTCAGCCGCTCATATTCAGAGTGCCACGTGGCAATCAGCCCTGTCAGCAATGAGTGAGGGTTCGATGTCTTCGGATGACAGTGTCGCTGAAGGATTGGCTGCAGGCTCAGGCTCAGCCTCCACACTGTCTTCTCTCGATAGAGATTCCCGCCACTCTTTCGACTCCTTCAGTGGTTCTTTGAATGCCGCCCCTGTCGAATCCATCAGCAGACCTTTGAATGCTGAACCTGTCGGCTCCGCCAGCGGTTCTTCGAAACCTGACTCTCTCAGTCCCTTTGTAAATGGCCAGAGGATCTGCGAAGCAGCGGAAGTAATCCGGGAATCGCCCCAAAGCGATGAACCCGTATCCAGGTTGTTCTTCAGTAAACTCATCACTTATGATCCGGACAAGCCGCCTGCCTGGTACAAAAAAAAATATGGATATAAAACATATTATGGTGAGCAATTAAGACATAGTGAACATGTTAAAAATTTTATTCTGTCAAGCTTTGGTGATTGGTTGGGCAGGCTTGATACTGGTGGTAGTGGTAAAGGCATAAATATTTTTAACAGTTCGAAAAGTCGGTTCAGTTCAAAATTTCTGTTTTGGCTTGAACATAATACCAAAGCCTTCGAGAGTATTTGTGAAGCAGCGCAGCCGATTAACAATGTCCGGAGGCATCTTAACCGGTTCTTTCGCGGAGAAATTAAAACCGAAAATCGTGCTCATCTTTATCAAAATCTGGCATTTAAACAATGTGACAAGGCAACCATTAAATGCTTAACCCGAAACGGGGATGATCGATTCATAGAGGACTGTACTCCTGCAATTTACTTCTATTTCCGTTACTTTATATCGAAAATAGAGGAAGTATCAGCATCAGAAAAATATCAGGCAGGGAGGGACAAAATTGCCCGTAAAATAGCGAACTATACGGCTTTGGAAGAACCCAGAGGAGATTTTGGTTTGTTAAAAGCCTGCGCAAATTATAACGCGGCGGTTCAGTTGTTTGAGAGGGAATATAAATCAACTCGTCTGGCTGAATTTGATCCGAAAAGGAGGGAGCATGGTAATTTAATCGCCAATATTAACTATTCCCGTGTTGCTGCCGAGGATTTGCAGGTGATAAGGCAGTTACTTTTCCTGATTGAAGTTCTGGAGGAAGAAGGTCGTGGCATTATCAGTAAATACCAAAAGTCTATTAATGGCCTGCCAGCAACGGTACAAGGCAATAGCTTTGAGGAGAGGGTGTTACAAATGTTCGATAATGGTAACGGTTATGTCAGTCGGCCATTACAAGGCATAAAGACAACATTGGATAACTTATTGGCAAATCATCCGGATAACCAGAGGGTTTCACCGGATTGATTCCCGGAAGAAAATCCGCAGATATTCATTATCTGGCCACCCGACGGGCTTTGGCTGCGGCACTCATACCAGCCGCCTCTCCACCGATAATGACGATTCTGAGTGACTCAGAATTCGTGGACTGATTCACAGACATCAGGAAACTGCATCCATATCCAGTTCAAGGGAAGCATTGCTGTTGAAGGTTTCCATATCCACCTCACCCATGGCTCGACCACTGACAAAGCCGGTGGTAATGGCACCACTGACATTGACGACAGTCCGGCCCATATCAATCACTGGCTCAATGGAAATTAACAGGCCCGCCAGTTCAACAGGAAGACCGAGGGCCGAGAGCACAATCAGTGCCGCAAAGGTTGCGCCACCACCCACACCGGCCACGCCAAACGAGCCGATAGCGATGGTCACTATCAGAGTGCCAATAAAGCTGAGGCTGGTTGGGTCAATACCCACGGTGGGGGCAATCATCACGGCCAGCATGGCCGGATAAATGCCCGCACAACCGTTCTGCCCAATGGTGGTACCGAAAGATGCGGCAAAGTTGGCCACGCCTTCAGAAACCCCGAGGCCCTTTGTCAAAGTCTGAATGGTCAGCGGCATGGTGCCCGCACTGCTCCGTGAGGTAAAGGCAAAGATCAGTACCGGCAACGTTTTCCTGATGAACCGGATGGGGTTGGCACCCACCATGGTGACCATGATCAGGTGAATTACAAAGACGGCAATCAGAGCTGCATAAGAGGCAATGACAAACTGAAGCAGTTGCAGTATGTCGGTGACGTTACTGCCTGCCACCACTTTGGTCATCAAGGCCAGAATACCGAAGGGGGTCAGATGCAATACCATCGTCACGATACGCATAACAATGGCGTGGACAGCGTCAACGGTTCGCTTAAAGTGGCTGGCCTCTTCAGGTTGCTCAGGATGGAGACCCAGCGCCGCGGCACCGATAAAAGCGGAGAAAATTACCACGCCGATAATGGAAGTGCTGCGGGCTCCGGTCATATCCATAAACGGGTTGGCAGGGATCAGGCTGATCAGCATAGAGGGAATTGACAGGTTTTCTACCCTGGTCACCGTGTTTAGCAGCTGCTCCCCACGAGCCACTTCACGAACACCGGAGGTAATGGACTCGGCACTCAAACCAAAGCCCAGGGCGGACATAATACCAATGGCACCAGCAATAGACACGGTGACCATCAGCAATGTCAGAATCCAGCCACTGATCCTGCCAAGGGTGCCAGCACCTTTCAGCTTCAGGATAGCCGAGATCATGGACACCATGACCAGGGGCACAATAATCATCTTCAACAGACTGACATAGCCGTTGCCAACAATATTGAACCAGTTGATGGACTCGGTCAGGGTCTCAGAGGGGTAACCATAAAAAAGCTGTAAACAGGCTCCGTAACCCACGCCCATACCCAGGGCGATAAATACCCGCCAGGTGAACGGCAGGCAGTGTTTCTGGAAACGGTAAAGCAGATAGAGCAACGCTACCATGATGAAAATATTGGTCAGTACTGCTAGAGACATGGTTCCTGGTACCTTCCTGTTTCAGGTGTTATCAATGAAGCCCGGTCATTTACCAACCCTGACAGCGAACTTGTCAAGCAGCAGAGTCGCTAGCCCGGATATTTCATAAACGTGCTCCCGATCTCGCTTGCCCTTTGCCGCTCTAAGGGAGTTTTGCTCAGTCGACCGTACTCCCCGGTACGGCGCTCCCTCACAAAATCCCTTAGAGCGACAAAGTCCTCGGCTTCGGCATCCTGCGTCGCCCTATCTCCCACATCCATGTGGTCGTGCGCGAGATTCGGGGCAGTTTATGAAATATCCGGGCTAGAATATGCACTGTTGATAAGGATTTATATGGGAGCAAGGAATTTAAGACAACAACCTTGGCAATTGAAACTTAAATATCATGGATACTCATTATCACTCGTCTGCCGGGCACCGGGTCCCTGGTGCAAAACGGATGTCAGAACCTCCATTAGCTGACTCTTCCCGGAAAAGGTCTCAACCAGAAGTCGGTCTTGCAGAGAGCCGGATGAGCGCTTCTGCACCGGAAAGGACGATTGGTTCCTATGAAGTACATCAGGTTTTTCCATCGAGCAGAGTGTCAGCGGTTGCATTGCCAAGTCATATGAATTCGCTGGTTGGCCAGATTGCTCAACTGCAAAGAATTACGGGAAGCGATTTTCATCAAATAGAGCGTTATCAAAGACATCATGTTCGTATTCCTGTACTGAAAAATATCTTTTCAGAGGCCCGACGTGGCAAGCTTCCTTCACTTTCTCAGCTTATTGACAACAGGAAGCAGCATATCGACGGTTTAGGTGCAAAGTTCGGTGGAGTAGTTGGAGAGCCGGTTTATGTTTATCTCCATCTTTTATTATTTTTGCACAATCGGGGAATAACAGGGATTAAGCATCTGGCACCTTACCATGAGGTCAAGCAATCCCTCATTGAATACTGGAACTTTCTCGTCTGCCCTGAACATCTTGGGGAAAAAGTTCAAGACCTTGGCAAACAGATTTTAGGCAGTTCCTTGCCATCTGAAAATTTGCAGGGTCTCGTTGAGATTGATCCCGTGCAGGAAGAAAACTTACTTATCGCTTTTTCTATCTGTATTGAAACGGTTGAAGAGAGATATTGGCTGGAACATAAGTCAATCAGTCCATCCAGGCTTGCATCCTGCAAAAGAACCAGTTCATCACTGACCAACAGCAATATGCTCAATCTGCTCCATGATTTTCTTTCTCTCAGCTATGGTCGCAGGGCAGATCGCGTGGTGAGGTCATTGCCAGCCAGCGTCGTGCAGTTTTTAGATGTCGAGTTTGGCAATAAAGCATTTATGGCGCTTTTACAGGTTGGCTGATGAACCTGGTAACCATTTTGCGGTCAAAAGGCGGTGTTTAACGTCTATCGGGCAGGGTTTTATTCTGAAAGCAACAGCATCAACCTATGCTCAGCGTGTGTCTGCTGGTGACCGGGAAGCCGGTTCAGGCAGGGTTCCCAGTCGCTGCGGAAGTACATTTAATGGTAAACGAGTCGCAAACCGTCAGCCTCATAAAGGCAGCGCCGCCACTCCGGATTATGGCAAAGAAATGGAAGATGCCTTTTGGCAAAATAAACAGTTACCAAGACGTATAATTATCCCTGCTGATGTACTTACCGCCTATGGAAAGGATGCATCGTCGATCAGAAGTGGCTTTTTCCTGCAAAAACTCTGCTTGCAGAGCGTGCTGGCTGGCAATAAAAAAGTGACTCCGGATCAGGTCATTCAAGAATTCAACCGAAAACCGGATCAAAACAATAAGTACCAATTAGCGATAGCGCGCTTTAAGGAGAAGTGTTGCCTGAAGGGCCTGGCATTGCGTGGGCAGCAGGTGACACCGGATGCGGTGGTTAAGGACTTTCAGGCAATCAAGGCAGTACTTGAGCTGGCGCGCTTCAAGGCAGATTGCTGCCTGAAGGGCGTGGTGTTGCATGGCCAGCCGGTTACAGCAGGTGAGGTGGTTAAAGATTTTCAGGCAGCCAAAGCAACGCTGGAGCTGGCGCGCTTTAAAGAGGAATGCTGCCTGAAGGGTCTGGCGTTGCATGGCCGACGGGTCACAGCGGATGAGGTCGTTAAGGCTTTGCAGGCAGCCAAAGCACCACTGGAGCTGGCGCGCTTTCAGGGTGATTGTTGCCTGAGAGGTCTGTTGTTGAATGGCCAGCCGGTGACACCGGATGCAGTGGTTAAGGATTATCAGGCCATCAACGCAACACTGGAGCTGGCGCGCTTCAAAACGGAGTGTTGCCTGAAGGGACTGGCGTTGAATGGCCAGCCGGTCCTGCCGGATGCGGTAGTTAAGGATTATCAGGCAGCCAAAGCAACAGTTGGGCTGGCACGCTTCAAAGCGGAGTGTTGCCTGAAGGGGATGGCGTTGAATGGCCAGCCGGTCACACCGGATGAGGTGATTAAGGATTTTCAGGTACTCAAAGCATCACTGGAACTGGCTCGTTTCAAAGAGGAATGTTGCCTGAGGGGCCTTTCATTGAATGGTCGGCCGGTTCCACCGGGTGAGGTGGTCAAGGATTTCCAGGCCATCAACGCAACACTGGAGCTGGCACTCTTTCTGGAACAATGTTGCCTGGGGGGGCTGGCGTTGAATGGCCAGCCGGTCACACCGGATGCAGTCGTTAAGAGTTATCAGGTGGCCAGGGCAGCACTGGAACTGGCACGCTTTAAATCGGAATGTTGCCTGAGGGGCCTGGTGTTGAATGGCCAGCAGGTGCCACCGGATGAGGTGGTTAAGGATTATCGGGCCGTCAACGCAACACTGGAGCTGGCGCGCTTACTGGAACAGTGTTGCCTGAGGGGACTGCCGTTGAATGGCCAGCCGATTACAGTGGATGTAGTGGTTGAGAGTTTCCCGGATAGTCCGCGAGGCCAACTGGGGATGGCGCACTTCAAAGCGGAATGTTGCCTGAGGGGACTGCCGTTGAATGGCCAGCAGATCCCACCGGATGAAGTGGTGAAGGATTTCCCGGCCAGTGTGGAAGGCCGACTGGCCATAGGGCGCTTCAAAGAGGGATGTTGCCTGAAGGGCCTTTCATTGAATGGTCGGCCGGTTCCACCGGATGCGGTGGTTAAGGATTTTCAGATAACCGGGGCAATACTGGAGATAGCACGCTTCAAAGAGGCATGTTGTCTGAAGGGGCTGGCATTGAATGGCCAGCTGGTCCCACCCGATGCGGTGGTTAAGGATTATCAGGCAGCCCGGGCAATACTGGAGATCGCACGGTTTAAGATGGAATGTTGCCTGAGAGGGCTGAGACTGAATGGCAAACTGATCCCACCGGATGAGGTAGTTGAGGATTTTCAGGTAGCCAGGGCAACACTTGAACTGACGCGTTTTAAAGAACAATGTTGCCTCAGGGGCCTGTTGGTGAATGGCCAGCCGGTCACTCCGGATGCGGTGGTTAAGAATTATCAGGCAGTCAAGGCAACCCTGGAGCTGGCACGCTTTAAGGAACAATGTTGTCTGAGAGGCCTGGCGCTGAATGGCCAGCCAGTCACACCGGAGTCGGTGGTTAATGGGTATGAGCGCGGTGGCTGGTTGCTTGAAAGAGCTTTTTTTTATGCCCAGCTGGCACTGAATGCCAGAGAATTGAATGGCAGCTATCTGGATAATCAGAAAGTATTAGCAGCGTTTAATGACGTACCCGGGGATCAATCTTTAAAGCAGACTGAATACCTGATACAAAGGTTGCAACAGTCTCGGCAGTTCGATGAAACTGACCAGGCTCAGGATGAACTTCAAGAGGCCTGGCAGATCTTAAACGGCCTCCTGGTCAAAGGTGATGAGCAGCATCGACTGCAATGTCTATTGAAATTCATGGCTATGCGTAATGAGTTGACGATCGATCATCAGAGAGTATCAGCAGAACATGTGTTGCAATCCATCAAAACACTGAGGTGCTCATTTAAGAGTTCTCGCCTGCATTTTTTCTTTCTGGCACACTGCTACATCACCGGACAATCCATTAACGGGCGGAAAATCCATAAGAGTTATGTACTAAATCACCTTCAGAGTTTTCCGGAAGGAAGCAGGTTTCGCCATGCTTTAGGCTACTGGTTTGGACAATGCAGCTCCGAAGCCAATTTAATGGATAATTTACTGTTCAAACGGGAAGGTGCCGTCGCTCCGGGAGCCGTCGCTCCGGGAGCCGTTGCTCCGGGAGCCGTTACCTCCAGTTTGGCCATAACTCTGCTGCCATGGCTAACAACCGGCAGAACGGATTTCCCGGACAAGCAGGTTCCGTATTTAAGTGCGCTAACGCTAAAAACACTGGAGATTATTCAGGAAGTCAATGACGCTTATACCAATCCTCCCATCCTGATTACCGGCTCATACGCGCGTTTTTTACAGAACCTCTGCTCATTCTTTAATGATATTGACATTATCTGTACGACAGAAAAATCCGCCAGAACACTCTTTGACAAGCTAAAGGCAATGAACACCGACAGGTATGCAGAAATCCCCCAAAGCCTCACCATCAGGCCTATCCCGGGATGCCAGGCGATTAAACTACCAAACGCCTATAATATCCATCTTAAAGGCGGTGACCTGGGCACCGGAGCAAAGGTGATTCAGGTCAATATTGACGACAGGGTAACCCATGAAAATTCAGGGCAGTTGGCCTTTCACGTCCCCGGGGTTAAGGTGCCGGTAAGGTGTTTGTCCTTTGCTGAAGAAACCCGATTACTGAACAATACGCTGGAACACCTCGCTGATCATCTTGACCTCCTAACCGGGCAGTTGCAAACAGGGCCGGTATTTTACATACCGAGAACCCTCCTTTTTAATGCTCCTCAAACCCCCGATGAGCGTATTTATGGCTTGCTTATGCGCTCTCTGCTTACCCTGAATAAAGCCCGGCAGTTTATTGCCCTGCACTCTGAAAGAAAAACCGCACAACCTGATTACCCGATAAACCCGTTGCAGGAGCAGCAACGCCTTCATGCCCTGGTTGAGAAAATTCAGATGAAATTGCATAGCCATGCATACCGTCATGATTTTGAACTCAGAGTGAACAACTGGCTATCGACAACTCTCCATGTGAATGATTATGAGATCAAGAGAAAGGAATTCATCAAAACACTGCTGGCGATGATGCATCCTGAATAAGGTCACGGCCGGTCACCGGGATGGAATTACATAAATGGAGTGAACCTAACAATCATTTTGAGGTCAAAGGCAGTATTTAAAGTCTAATTGTTCAGGGTTTTATTCTGAAAACAACGGTATCAACCTATGCCCAGTGTGTGTCTTCTGGTAACCGGGAAGCCGGTTCAGGCATGCCTCTTGATCGCAGAAAAAGTACATTTAACGGTAAAAGGGTCGCAAACCGTCAGTCTTATAGAGGCAGAGCCTCCACCCCGGATTATGGCAGGCAACTGGAAGAAGCCTTTTGGCAAAATAAACAGTTACAAAGACGTGTAATTACCGTGGCTGAAGTGCTTACCGCCTTTGGCAATGATACAACGTCGATCAGAAGTGGCTTTTTCCTGCAAAGACTCTGCTTGCAGAACGTGCTGGCTGGCAATAAAAAAGTGACGCCGGATCGGGTCATTCAAGAATTCAACCGAAAACCGGGTCGGAACAACAAGTGCAAATTAGCAATAGCACGCTTTAAGGAAGAGTGTTGCCTGAAGGGCCTGTTGTTACTTGGCCAGAAGGTGACACCGGAGGCGGTGGTTAAAGATTTTCAGGCAATCCAGGCAATACTTGAGCTGGCGCGCTTCAAAGCGGAATGTTGCCTGCAGGGCCTGGCATTGCATGGCCAGAAAGTGACACCGGATGCGGTGATTAAGGATTTTCAGGGAGCCAACGCAACACTGGAGCTGGCACGTTTTAAAGAACTGTGTTGGCGGAAGGGTCTGATGTTGAATGGCAAACCGGTATTACTGGATGAGTTATTCAAGGATTTTCAGGCAGCCAGAGCAATGCGGGAGATAGGGCGCCTGAAGGAGCGATGTTACCTGAAGGGCCTGTCGTTGAATCGCCAGCCGGTCACAGCAGAAGCTGTGATTCAGGATTATCACGCAGCCGGGGCGACACTGGAGCTGGCCCGCTTTAAGGAACAATGTTGCCAGAAGGGCCTGATGTTAAACGGGCGGCCGGTCACAGCGGATGCGGTGGTTAAGGATTACCAGACAGCCAGGGCAACACTGGAGCTGGCGCGTTTTAAAGAGAAATGCTGCCTGAAAGGCCTGATATTGAATGGTCAGCCAGTCACACCGGATCTGGTGGTTATGGGTTTTCCGGATAGCCCGGAAGGCAAATTGGGGATAGCTCGCTTCAAAGAGGAATGCTGCCTGAGGAAGCTGCCATTGCATGGCCAGCCGGTCACAGCAGATGCGGTGATTAATGACTTTCAGGCCATCAAGGCAATACTGGAGATAGCGCGCTTCAAGGCAGAATGTTGCCTGAGAGGCCTGATGCTGAATGGCCAGCCGGTCACAACGGACGTGGTGATTAAGGATTTTCAGGCCGCCGGGGCAATACTGGAGCTGGCGCGCTTTAAGTCGCAATGCTGTCTGAGCCGCCTGCCGGTGAATGGCCAGCAGGTCACAGCGGATGCGGTAGTTAAGGATTTTCAGATGGCCGGGGCAAAAGTGGAGCTGGCGTACTTTATAGAGCAATGTTTTCTGAAGAACCTGCCATTAAATGGCCAAACAATCACACCCGATGCGGTAGTCAAGAGTTTTCAGGTGGCCAGGGCAGCACTGGAGCTGGCACGCTTCAAATCGATATGTTGCCTGAAAGGCTGGCCGTTGAATGACCAGCAGGTCACACCGGATGCGGTGATTAAGGATTTCCCGAATAATCCGGAAGGCAACATGGGGGCAGCGTACTTCAGGTCGCAATGCTGCCTGAAGGCGCTACCGGTGAATGGCCAACAGGTCTCAACGGATGCGGTGGTTAAGGATTTCCCGGGTAGTCCGGAAGGCAAACTGGCGATAGCGCGCTTCAAGCAGGAATGTTTTCTGAGGAGAATGCCGTTGTATGGCCAGCCGGTTACAGCAGATGCGGTGGTTAAGTGTTTCCCGGATAGCCGGGAAGGCAAACTGTCGTTAGCACGCTTTAAGGAGTCGTGTTGCCTGAGCAGCCTGCCGTTGAACGGGCAGCCGGTCACTGCGGATGCAGTGGTTAAGGATTTTCGGGCAGTCAGGGCAACGCTGGAGATAGCCCGCTTTAAGGAACGATGTTGCCTGATGGGCCTGGCATTGAATGGCCAGAAGGTCACACCGGAGGAAGTCGTCAAGGATTTCCCGGATAGTCCGGAAGGTAGACTGGGGATAGCACGCTTTAAGGAACAATGTTGCCTGAAGGGCGTGATGTTGAACGGCCAACGGGTTACACCGGACGCAGTGATTAAAGATTTTCAGGCCGCTAAAGCAATACTGGAGATAGCGCACTTTAAAGAACATTGTTGTCTGAAGGGGCTGTTGTTGAATGGCCGACAGGTGACAGCCGATGCAGTGATTAAGGGTTATGAGGCCTCTGAAGCATTGCTGGCTCTGGCACGTTTCAAGGCGGAATGCTGTCTGAGGGGAATGTCGGTTAATGGCCAGCAGGTCACTGTGGATGAAGTGATCAAGTATTTTCCGGATAGTCGGGAGGGCAAACTGGGTATAGCGTACTTTAAGGAACGATGTTGCCTGAGTGGCCTGCTGTTGAATGGCCAGCAGATCACACCGGATAGTGTCGTTCAGGCTTTCCTGGATAGTCCTGAGAGTAAAATAGCCGTAGCACACTTCAAGCTTCAATGTTGTCTGATGGGGCTGAGGTTGAAAGGTCAGCGGGTCACACCGGAAGAGGTGATCAAGGGTTTCCCAAATAGTCCGGAAGGCAAGCTGGGGATAGCGCGCTTTAGGGAGCAGTGTTTCCTGAGGGGAATCTTATTGAATGGCCAGCTGGTCACTGCGGATTCGGTAGTCAAGGATTTTCCGGATACTTCGGAAGGCCAACTGGGGCTGGCGCGCTTTAAGGAAAAATGTTGCCTGAGTGGCCTGCTGTTGAATGGCCAGCCGGTCACGCCGGATGCAGTGGCCAGGGCCTTCCCGAAGAGTCAGGAAGGAAAACTGGGGTTAGTACGCTTTAAGGAACTATGTTGCCTGAGAGGCCTGCTGTTGAATGGCAGGAAGATCAGACAGGATGCGGTGATCAAGGCCTATGAACGGGGCAACTGGTTGCTCGAAAGAGCGATTTTTTATGCTCAGCTGGCATTGAATGCCAGTGAAGTGAATGGCAACACCCTGGATAACCAGATTGTATTGGCAGCGTATGATAAAGCCCCCGGGAATCATTCTTCAAGGCAAGCTGAATACCTGATGCAAAGGTTGAAACAACCTCAGTGGTACGATGAAGCCAACGAAGATCAGGAGACCATTCAAAGGGCCTGGCAAATCTTAAACAGCGTACCGGCTAAAGATCTCCAGAAACGGCTGAAATGTGTATTGAAATTCATGGCGATGCAGTATGAATTGACCATTGATCATCGGAGAGTGTCAGCAGAACAGGTATTGCAATCCATCAAAACACTGAGGTGCTCATTTCAGAACTCACGCCTGCATTTTTTCTTCCTGGCACACTGCTGTATCACCGGACGGCCTGTTAATGGACGACAAGTCCATAAGAATCAGGTTTTGGAGTCCCTTCAGAGTTTTCCCCGGGGAAGCAATCTGCGCCATGCCCTGGGCTGCTGGTTTGAACAATACAGCTCCGCAGCCAACCTGATGGATGAGTTACTGATCAGACAGGAACATGCCATTGCCCCGGGGCGGTCCAATTATAACCGACGTGGATATGCAGCCCCTGCCTCACCAGCGCCATCCGCCGTCAATCCCGGCAGGGCAGCCCCATACCCTGTTCAGCTTAAGGAATACCTTAAAGAAACAGAAAATACGTCTGCCGCAGTTACCGTCAATGCGGCTCAAACTCTAAAGCACGGTTCAACAGAGCGGCCAGCAACAGGTAGACCGGAGTGTTCTGACAATCAGGTTCCGATGTTAAATGGGCTCACGCTGAAAGCTCTGGAGATTATCCAGGAAATCAACCATTCTTATACCAATCCACCCATCCTGATTACCGGTTCATACGCACGTTTTTTACAGAAACACTGCTTATCATTTAATGATATTGACATTATCTGCACGACAGAAGTGTCTGCCGAAACGCTCGTTGAAAAACTGCGGGCACTGAATACCGACAAGGATTCAGACATTCCTCAGGGTATCGTCATCTGGCGAGTCCCGGGGTGTCAGGCGATTAAACTGCCAAACGCCTACAATATTGATCTGAAAGACGGTGATCTGGGCATGAAAGCAATGGGACTCCAGGTCAATATTGATGACAGAGTAACCGATGCGAAGGCAGCGGCCATTCAGGTTTCCGGCGTTGATCGGCCGGTATGGTGTTTGCCGTTTACTGAAGAGACCAGGTTACTGAACAATACGCTGGAATACCTCGCTGAGAACCTTGATCCACTGACCGAACAATTGCAGAATGGCGCGGTATTTCCCATACCACGCACCATTCTGTTTAATCATCCTGAAAGCCCCAATGAGCGTATTTATGGCTTGTTTATGCGCTCCCTGCTGACCCTGAATAAAGCCAGACAGTTTATCGCCCTGCACTCTGCTGCCCCCCCCAAAGAACCTGACGACCTGACGAACCTGCTTCAGGAACAACAACGCCTTCATGCACTGACGGAGAATCTGCAAATGAAATTGCGTAACCATGTTCGCCGTCGTGATTTTGAGCACAGGGTTAACGGCTTGCTATTGACCAATCCGCCTGTGAATAATTACCAGATCAAGGGGAGGGATTTTATCAAAGCACTGATCGCGATGATTGGGCCTGCCAATTCCACCTCCTGAAAATGGGTTGAACCAAATAATATGCATACATTGGCAATTAACCAAATGGGCTCATACTGTAGGCAGTTATCTATTGCTGACCATCAGATCTCAATGGATCGCTTGCTAATCGTGATATACTCCCACGCTTAATTCCTAAAGAAGTTGATAATTAATGTCTGATATTTACCAAACCATGGAAGAGCGGGTCAGCTACGGTATTGGTCGCCAGATGGGTGATCAGCTGGCCTCCAACCCCATCGCGGGCTTATCGATTGATGCGGTTCTGGCTGGCCTTGCAGATGCCCTGAACGGTGTCGAAAGCGCTGTTGCCCACGAAGATCTGCACGCAGCCTTTACTGAAATGCAAACACGCCTGCAGGCAGAAGAAGCAGAAAAGGCTCGGGTGCTTGCTGCCGAAGGTGAACAGTTCCTGGCGGAAAATGCCAAACGTGAAGGTGTTCAGGTCACGGAATCCGGCCTGCAGTTTGAAATAATGGCCGAAGGCGATGGCGAAAAACCAACCCGTACCAGCACGGTAAGAACCCATTACCATGGCACACTGATTGACGGAACCGTATTCGACAGCTCCGTGCAACGGGGAGAGCCTGCAGAATTTCCGGTATCCGGTGTGATTGCCGGATGGACGGAAGCGCTGCAAATGATGAGCGTGGGTTCCAAGTGGAAGCTGTTTGTTCCTTATCACCTGGCTTATGGTGAGCGTGGAGCCGGTGGTGCCATCGGTCCATATACGACGCTGGTTTTTGAAGTGGAACTGTTGGATATTGTTTCCTGATCGATCAGTGCCTTTCAGATCCCTGTCTTTACTGACAGGGATCTGAACAACTCCTCAGTTCTTTGATAACCACTGCAAATGAAATAAATGTTTCTTTTCGAATTTAAAATCAAACTAAAAATAAATATTCATCTATTATGGTACTTTGTAAAAATCGTGAGACCGAAATAACTTGATAAAAGATTTAAAGGTACGCTACCGATGAATAATTTTAATTCCTATTTTGGTCAGTCAGGCAAATATTCAATGCCCGACCAATTTTCGCAGACATCGATGCCAGACAGGCCTCAACAACCACCATTTTCACCTACTACCCAGCCAAGCCATTCTTCAACGCCCACCAAGACTGCAAACGGTCTGCCGTGTGCATCGGCCCAACCTACTTCGTTCATGCCTCAGGCCACTTCACAGCCAAAGGATGACAGCCCTTCATGTCCGTCCCAGCCGACAATATCAGTTTGTTATAGAGAAGTGACTCAATATAAACAGACAACTTTTCAAACTACTCCGGATAAATTAAGTAAATTCTGTCCGGATGCTTTACTGGAGCAGGGTTTTACCGAGATTCCCTATGTTGATGATCTTTTACTGGCCACATCTCTCCCTGATCAACAAACTGTGCAAGTACTGCGTACCGTCGTATCATCTAATGTAGAACTCAATCGAAACCTGCATACACAGCCAGTGCCGACTCAGAGGCATTCTTCGGCGGTAGAACCTGATTCTGGCCGCCCCTCTCACCCGACGCAATATCATCAAAGCCATCACTATCCTGACAGAAACCGACGTGAAGGCATTTAACCTGTGGTATCCGACAACATCTGAAGATAAGCCTGTCACTTATCTTCAGACTCTGATCGAAAAAACAGAGCAGCTTACTTAACCAGCAGGGATTTTCCTGACATCTCGGCAGGCTGTTCCAAACCCATCAGCGCCAGCAGGCTGGGTGCCAGGTCAGACAAAATACCATCCTTCAGCTGAATGCTTTGCGGTCCAGCATACACCAGTGGTACCAGCTCACAGGTGTGGGCAGTGTGAGCCTGACCGGTGGTCGGGTCTTCCATCTGTTCGGCATTACCATGGTCCGCGGTAATCAGGCACTGACCACCGACTTCTTCCAGGGCTTCCAGCACACGGCCAATGCTCGCGTCTACCGCTTCCACCGCTTTAACCGCTGCATTGAAATCACCGGTATGACCAACCATGTCGCAGTTTGCGTAGTTACAGATGATCAGGTCGTGCTCGCCACTGCGGATTTCCTGAATCAGACGATCGGTGACTTCCGGAGCACTCATCTCTGGCTGCAGGTCGTAGGTAGCGACTTTTGGTGAGGCCACCAGCACTCGCTTCTCGCCATCAAACGGCTCTTCACGACCACCGCTGAAGAAAAAGGTCACGTGAGCGTACTTCTCGGTTTCCGCAATACGGAGCTGGGTTTTGCCCAGTTTCTCCATGTATTCACCCAGCGTGTTCACCAGTTCGCTGGGCGGGAAGGCACAGGGGGCATCGATGTCCGCAGAGTACTGCGTCAGCATCACAAAACCGGCCAGATCGGCCACACGGCTGCGCTGGAAACCATCAAAGTCCTGATCAACAAAGGCACGGGTGATTTCACGGGCGCGGTCAGCACGGAAGTTCATAAATACCAGTGCGTCGCCATCGTTCAGCCGGGCGGCTTCACCACCAACAACGGTGGCTTTAACAAACTCGTCGTTCTCGTCACGCTCATAAGCGGCTTGCAAACCTTCAACTGCGGTTGCGGCAGTGAACTCGGCCTGGCCATCGGTGATCAGGTCATAAGCCTGCTGGACACGATCCCAGCGGTTGTCACGGTCCATGGCGTAGTAACGGCCAATCAGGCTGGCAACACGGCCAATGCCTTTTTCCTGCAACATGGCATCCAGCCTTGCCAGGGACGATTCAGCGCTGCGCGGCGGTGTGTCACGGCCATCCAGGAAGGCATGAACATAGACTTCTTTGGCACCACGACGGTCAGCCAGTTCAACCATGGCATGGATATGGTCTTCATGGCTGTGAACACCACCCGGAGATACCAGCCCCATAATATGAACGGCTTTACCGGCATGAATGGCTTTATCGACAACGCCGGTAATCACCTCATTCTCATAGAAGTCACCGTCCCGGATGGCTTTGGTAATGCGGGTCAGTTCCTGGTAAACCACGCGGCCTGCACCCAGGTTCATATGGCCAACTTCACTGTTACCCATCTGGCCATCGGGCAGGCCAACGTCCATTCCGGAACCGGAAACGAAGCTGTGCGGGTTCTCTTGCCACAGACGATCCATTACCGGCGTTTTGGCGGCCAGAATGGCGTTGCTGTCTTTTTCTTCACGGTAGCCGTAACCATCAAGGATGATCAGGGCGGTAGGTGTGCGCTTATCAGTCATGGGTCTTAACCTTGGCGAACGGGAAGGCTGGTGAAGAGGCTGAATGTCTGACTTATCAGCGCGATCTCTTGAACCAACCTTATGGTGAGTGGAATGGTTGGCATTCTACCTGCTTTGCCGCCGGTTTCCAGTGCAATGCCTGCTCTTGAGTGAACAGCGCAAACTATCACACCAGGGGGCGTCAACCGGCGATATCCTCTGGAAGTCTCTGCAATTTTCTGAAACTTTCCGCACAAATATCACCGACAGCGTTTATGGAGTCATTTTAGTTGGTGGTGGCTTTTTGTACTAACGCGCCGTACATACCAAAAGGCGCACAAAAAGTCGGCCAGCACTTTTTTCCGTCGTCATTCCCTTACTTTCCTGAGACGGGATCAGTATACTTGCCACCTTTCAATTGATAGATTGACAGCTTGTCGGCATGGAACAATTCATCGAGTTTATCATTAACCATCCCCTGCACGTTGGTGCACTGGTGGCGCTGGCCAGCGCTTTGGCCTTTACTGAAATGCGCAAGGGTGGGCAAAGCGTTTCCACCGCCCAGCTGACCCAGATGGTCAACCAGGACCAGGGCGTGGTGATCGACGTCCGGGAAAAGGCAGATTTTTCCAAAGGTCATATCGTCAACGCCATTAACGTTCCTTATACAAAAATCAAGGAGCGTGCCGGTGAACTGGAGAAATACCGCGAAAAGACCATTATTGTGGTGGATGCCATGGGGCAGCACAGCGGCAGTGTTGGCAAAACCCTGAAAACCGAGGGCTTTGCCAATGTGGTCAGACTACAGGGTGGTATGTCCACCTGGGCCTCTGACAACCTGCCAGTGGTCCGAAAATAGGCTCTGGCTGGACAATCTGCACGATCATTACCAAAATGCGTTATTCGCTTGGCTTATCATTAGCTCATCAAAAGTAAGGAAATGACAATGGCTGAAAATCATCAGCAGGCTTCTCAACAACAGCAGGCTCCGCAGTTTGCGTTGCAGCGAATCTACACGAAAGACATCTCCTTTGAATCACCAAAGGCCCCTGAGATCTTTCAGAAGCAGTGGCAGCCAGAAGTCAAACTGGACCTGAGCACCAGCAACCGCCCTCTTGAAGAAGGTCTGTATGAAGTGGTTCTGTCCCTGACGGTAACCGTGGAAAATGGTTCCGGCAACAACCCTTCAGATAAGAAGGAAACCGCTTTCGTGACTGAAGTACATCAGGCAGGCGTCTTCCTGGCCAAAGGTCTGGATGAAGAAGAACTGCACCGTACCCTGGGTGCCTTCTGCCCGAATATCCTGTTCCCCTATGCCCGCGAAGCCATCGACAACCTGGTACTGCGCGGCAGCTTCCCTCCGCTTATGCTGGCACCAGTAAACTTCGACGCGCTGTATATGCAGGCCCGCGAACAGCAGTCTGCCAAGCAGCAGCCGGAAGCGGTTAACTGATTAATGCTTAGCCGACTTCTTTCTGAAGTCGGCTTCCTTTTCCTGCCCCCCCTCCCCTTTGCCTCCGCTGTAATAACCATAAAAGAACAAAGAAAGCAGATTGAGCGTTTATTAATGGACTCCCCGGGGCTGAAAAGCAAACTTAACGAAATGTTGCCTGTCGCATATCAACGAGCCGTGGAAGATGCTCATGATGAAACCAATCTGCCAGTTAACTCATTTCCAAAACAGTGCCCCTGGAGTTTCCAGCAAACGGTGGATAAAAACTTCTGGCCTTTCGGGTCTTAGTACATGGTTTCAATGAGTTTGATGTCTATTATCCCCGTTCATCCTGAGCGGAGTCGAAGGGTGATTGGGACAGTCCTCAGGGTATGGAGTTTGCGTCCTTCGACTCCGCTCAGGACGAACGGAGTTTGGGCGTCATTGATAGAGAGAACCCATCAAATACATTGAAACCGTATACTACCGCCCACCAATAAACCCCATCTGCCGCCAGGCTTCATAAACCATCACCGCCACGGTATTGGACAGGTTCAGGCTCCGACTGTCCGGGAGCATGGGTAATCTCAGCACCTGCTCTTTCGGCAAAGAGTCAAGAATCTCTGCTGGCAGGCCACGGGTTTCCGGGCCAAACAGCAGGGCATCCCCTTCTCGAAAGGTGCAGCAGCTGTAATTAGTGGTTCCCTTGGTGCTCAGAGCCAGCACCCGGCCTGGTTTGACGGATTCCAGAAAACTTGAGTAGTCCGGATGAATCTTCAGCTCGGCAAACTCATGGTAATCCAGACCCGCCCGTTTCAATCGCTGATCATCCAGCTCAAAGCCCAGGGGTTCTATCAAATGCAGACGAAATCCGGTATTGGCACAGAGACGGATAATATTACCGGTATTGGGGGGGATTTCCGGCTGGTAGAGGACAACATCAAGCATGGGCAGATCCAATAGATGACAGAGTGTCAATGATAGAGTATCTGGGTGTTGGAGGGCATTAGTTGAGTTGGGTTCGCCTCCCGCTGCCCGATAAGCTTAAGTGCAGCAACTGTTTCGGCCAACAGCCAACAGCCAACAGCCAACAGCCAACATGCTTCAAATCGCCATAAAAAAAGGATTGGTAAACTTACTGCCTTGCTAAGCTGGCATCTTGCCTTGAAGATGAAGGTTTTTCGCCGCTTTCTATCCACCCCCACCATACCGAACTGTCCGGCTTGCTTCCCATGATTCACAAAGACCCGTTTGACCGCCTGTTGGTTGCCCAGGCTCAGGCAGAAGGCCTGGATTGTCTCGGTTGATGCTGTCTTCCCCGGTTATCAGGTCAGATTGGTAAACGCCGGGGAGTAACAGCGCTCCCCGACCAAGAGCATGACATTTCTGTGACGCCAAATAGCGATAATTGAGTCTCAAACAGCCAGCCATTCAGAAACCATCCCGGTGGCATTGGCATAATGCCGTTGCTCATAAGTTGGATGGGAATAGGCAATACCCCAAGCGTGAAGAAGCGGCAGTAAAACATCATCAAATGATAGGTATTGAGACACATTGCGCGAGCATAAAATTGTCAATTATTCACAAGGCACAGATGCTTGAGTACTGCATACTCGTAAAAACCGATGGTTAGAAAACTTATTTGATATAAGTCACAAAAAGCTTGTGTATAATTCCGGAATGTTGAAAAATCGCGGCTAAATATAATGACTGACCAAATGCTTTTAGTCTGTGTGAATGCAGAAAAAGACTTTGGTCGTAAAATAAACATTTTCCGGTGTTGACTTGAGAAGGTTTGTGGCTGGGTTTACGGAAAGAGTGAGTGAATTGTTAACTGTAAACAGTGAATGGTTGGGCTTGGCGAGCTGGGCATACCTTGGTAACCATTCACTCTTCACCCTGAGCACTTCCCTTTTTCCCGCTCACAAATTAAACGTCACCGTATAATAATGTAACCATAAGAAAACAGCAGTTAACCACTGCGTGAGGGCAAAATAATGAAAAAATTAAAGACATTGGCGCTGACGACGGCGGTTTCTTTGGGGTTGTTGGGGTCTAATGCTTCTATGGCCGAAACTCAAGGAAGTCTCGGGGCAACATCTGAGGGAACTTTTGATATTAAACTTAGCCTTGGGCAAATTGTACAAATATGGGGCTTTAATGATTTGTACTTTACAGGTAATGACAAGTCGCCTGCTATGAATCTATGCGTCAAAAATAATGACACTAATAATACTGTCAGGCTCAGTGTGGAAGGAAGTTTCAAATTAGGCACTCCAACCGAAAATGGTGCTAACTATTCTGTTTCCATAACTGACACCTCTAACGCAAAAGAATCAGTCTGGGGTAGTGGTGCATCTGAGCTTGACTCTGGTGAATTCAGTACTGTGGGCTACACAACACAAGATTCATCTGATGCTGTAGATACAACTTCTTGTGCTGATGGCTCTACTTACAATGCTGTAGACCTTACAGTTCAAGTTAAAGGCACAAAGGGAACAGGTGTATTTAGTGACACAGTTACTGTAACTGTATTCCCAATCTGACCTCATTCCCACGGTTCCCCGTGGGAATGCATACCCAAAAACTGGAGTCAAGTAAGAGAAACCAGGGTCAGAAAAACAAGAAAAAACAAGCAAAAAACAAGGGTCAGGTCTTGATTCTAGCAAACAAGGGTCAGGTCTTGATTCTTGAAACAAAGGTAGGCCGGTTCGCTGGCCTCGTTCCCACGCAGAGCGTGGGAACGAGAATATAAACTCTGAGATCCCTGTGCCACCGCCAGGGATCGTGAAAACGCTGAAAATACTGGAGCAATTTTCAGCATCTTTGTGGTTAAACAACCAGGATAAGACCACCTATTATGCGTCGTTGGCAGTACATCGCTAGATTGTTTTTTGTATTTTCCATGTGCGCTTGCAGCCAAATGGCACTTGCTGCCGACCCTATTTTTCTTGCCGCCACCAACCCACCCGCCGGGTTTGAAGATCTCAGCAGCACCCAGCAATCCCTGGTGGATATCTATTTCGGCAACCGCTATATCGGCTCCCAGCTGGCCTCGTTCAGCCCCGGCATTATTGAACTGCCCAACCCCGCTGAGCTGGTGCGCCAGATCGGTAATCTGAATGACCCAACCCTGATTGTCAGCACCCTGACCGGCGAACTGAACAGCCATAGTGATCGGGTGTGCCTGAATGATTCATCACAAAACTGCGGTATCCTGGAAACGCGGGTGGCCGGGGTAATCTTTGACGAATCCCGCTTCCGTGTGGATATATTCATCAACCGTCGTTTTATGCTGACCCGCGCCGCCGATGTGCGCAAATACCTGCCCCCTTCCGATGCGGGCTTTGCCCTGATGCAGAACTTTTCTGCGGCGGTTTCCGGCTCCACAGCCGAGGGCAGCGATAACAGCTATACACTCAATGGCCTGACCATGGCCGCCTGGAAAGAAAACAACCTCTACTGGAGCTGGGACTATTCCGATACCAACCACTTCTCCGTCAATCAGTTGTACGGTCAGCGGGACTTTGAAGGGGTTGAATACAACGCTGGTCTGTTATCCACCAGCGGTTTTGGCTTCAACCTGACCTCTGACCAGCCGATGGTCGGCCTGCGAATTAACAGTTCCAACAATACCCGGGAAGACCTGGACTTCTCCGGTGGTATGCCGGTGGCCGTGTTCCTGCCCACCCGTGGCCGGGTGGAAGTGCGCAAGGATGA
This sequence comes from Endozoicomonas sp. ALB115, assembly GCF_049310245.1. Classification (NCBI taxonomy): domain Bacteria; kingdom Pseudomonadati; phylum Pseudomonadota; class Gammaproteobacteria; order Oceanospirillales; family Endozoicomonadaceae; genus Endozoicomonas; species Endozoicomonas sp. ALB115. The sequence goes on from NZ_JBLYZG010000011.1 coordinate 80,331, forward strand.
CCGACTGATCGACAGCGAGTTCTTCGAGGCAGGTTCCCAGCAGCTGGATACCAGCAGCTTTCCCAGTGGCGCTTACGATATTGAAATTCGTATTCTCGATGAAAGCGGCAATCGGACCACCACGGAAACCCGCTTCTTTGCCAAGCAGAGCCAGATTCCACCCAGCGGCGAATGGCTGTTCTTTATGGAAACCGGCCGGGTGGTGAACCGTCAAGCGGATAAAGCCCTGCCAGAGCTGACGGAACAATGGCTGACCCGCGCCGGAGCCAACCGTCGGGTGCTTGATACTCTGGCCGCCACAGGTGCGGTGGCCATCAATAATGACGACGCCCTGATGGAGTTCGGGCTTTACCACTTTGGCTACCGTTATGAGATCTCACCATCACTGATGCTGGCAGATAATGGCAGCAAGGGTTTTACCGTCAACAGTCGTCTGAGTCTGGGTGACTTATCACTTTCGGGAAACTACCGTCGTTTATGGCACGATGAGTCACTGACTAACGATGTTGATGATGATGGCAATGAAATACCCGGCCTGTTTGGCAACGCCTTTGAACAGCACTCTTTTTCTGCTTCCATGCCCCTGTTCGACGGCAGCCTGGGCTACCGTTACAGCCTGAACCAGAGCTATGACGACAACAACGAAGAGCAGGACCCGACCCGTACTCACAGCCTGGACTATCGCCGTACTCTATTTCGCACCTTTGATTACGATGGCGATGTGACCCTGAGCCTGAGCAAATCCAGCGATACCGAGATTGGCCTGGTCAGCTTCAGCTTCCGTTACCGTGCAGACCGCTGGAACTTCCGGGCCACACCACGGGCACAGATCAGCAAGCGGAATGGTGAAACCGACAGTTCTGAACGACTGCGGCTTTCTACCTCCTGGGTTGATGGTCATCTGCTGGATGGCGATCTGCGTGTTGATGCAGGCGTTGAAGGCGGCACCGGTGATGAACGTATGGATGGCAGCGTGCAGTACGCCAACCACTATGGCCGGGCCAGCTTCAGTGCCAGCCATACCCGCAGCAGTGACAGCAGTATCACCTCCTGGGGCGGCAGTATGAGCACCAGCTTCCTGACGGACGGTGAAGTGTTTGCCCTGGGTGGTGAAGAGCGTGCCGAGAGCGCCCTGGTGGTGAATCTGGATGGCCGCCCCGGTGATGTATTTGACGTAAAGGTAAATGGCCAGCGTCGTGGTTATGCCATTGCCGGCTCCCCATCCATTATTGCCCTGTCACCCTACGAGCAATACCGGGTCAGCCTGAGTCCGGCCGGTGAAACCCTTTACAGCTTTGATGAGCGGGAAAAAACTGTCACCCTCTACCCTGGCAATGTGGTGACTCTGGATTACGAAGCGATTCCCCTGCAGCTGCTGTTTGGACGACTACTGTTTAACGGTCTGCCACTGGAAGGTGCCCGTATTAACGGGGGCCTCTTCCCTGGCAGTACAGACGATATCGGTATGTTCCAATTGGAAACCCGTTCCGATGTCGGTAACCTGCAGGTAGAACTGAACAATGGCTGGCTCTGTCAGCTACCGGTTAAACCACTGAATGCCGGTTATGTATTGCAGATGGGCACCATAGATCTTGCCGATGCCCAGTGTGCACCGTTGCTGGAGGGCCAGCTGGCGATTACCGGGCGAAATGCTATTGACGAATAATGTCATTTCTACCCGTTAGTCAGCCTGCAGAACGCTACAGGCTGTCAAAATCTGGAAACATAACCAACCAATCCCTATTTATCAGGACATACTGTGAGCGCTGTTGTCACACAAACCTATAAAAAAAAGGCAAAACCTCTCTCAACTTGCCTGTTCTTTCTTTTCTGCATTACCGCTTTTCAAGTAACAACGGCCTATGGTGATAGAGACTGTGTTGGCAACAACTGTGATCAGGACGGTAACTACTGGGTTAAAGTGAAGCGCCTTCCCGATATGCTGCCTTTGCCTGACTGGAATGGCCAGAAGTCTGTTCCCGGAAATACCGAAACCAGCGGTAAAAGTCAGTTTTGTACCATTGCCTATTTAGAAGGCAGACCTCGTACAATGTTTGATCCGCAAGTCAGTATTTATGGCCCCGCATCTGATAGCAAATATATCTTGAAAAATGGCGGCCATTCTGTACCTGTAACCCTTGAAATCGAATCTGTTGCGGGTAGAGCCCCCCAGGATAAAACTGAATTTAAACCAGGGCAGTCGATCACCCTGACTGGCAATAATGGGTTTAGCCTGTGCAGAAATAATGAGCTGATTATTACTGCGACTGTTCGCCGGGAAGACATCCTGAAAACTGGAATGACAGGAAACTATCGCAGCCTTTTCCGGTTTAGTTCTGAGTCCACTATGGACGGTAAAAGCCTTGGTCCAGCCTGGATGGAATTTGAGGTCACACTTAGGATATTGCCTGTTATTCAAATATCACAACTGGGCAATATTCCCCTTATTCCCAGTGGAAACTCTGCCAAAGGTAGCCACCGGTTCTGTGTTTATGCCATGGGTTCTAATACATTTTCACTGGAAGCATCCAGCCTGACTGGAACCAGTCGGCCTGAACAAAAATTCGCTCTGAAAAATGGAGATAACAATTACATCAACTATGAACTTACAGTTACAGACTCCAAAGCAACCAGTAAGTCTTACGATAAAAATAGTGACCAAGAGGGGTTTTCAGCCACCGATGACTATCAATGTTCATCAACAAACATGATCGTAGAGGTGATAGTGCCAGATATTAATAAGCCAGCAGGCACTTACATCGATACGATGACATTTACGGTGACTCCGGACTAACCAGCCATCATCAATCTCCACTTTGTTATACGACGCTGTTTGACCGGATGGATTTTGGGTGAAAAATCCGTCACATTAGCTCCTTGTATATAAGCCTGATCTGATAAGGCTGGTTTCCAACTCTATAGAGTCTGTAACATCAGTCAGACGTTAGAATAATAAAACAGGGTCTGGCCATCTTTTATCTCAGTATGAGCGAAGTGATGGCACTGACAGTAATCAGTTATGTTGTATGATATTTTCTCGATCGTTCTAAAGTGCTTTCCCCCTATCGTTTTCACTCTATGGGTCCCTCTCTCTTTTGCTACTTTGGAATGCAGCTCACTTTCCGGAAACAGTGAACGCTGCACTGACGTGATTGGGCTGGAAGACCAGGAAATCACGATTCAGACAGAAGAGATCATGAATAACAGCTCTGTGATTTACGGCGAACAGCAATATTGTATTCTTTCCTATACAAAACCCTCTGCTAACAGTGATATCAACGCCTGGAGTCGTTTACCGTTTGATGTGCAGGTGGATGGCGATACGGCAGGTGACGATTTTGTCTTAAGAAATGGTAATAATACATTGCCGGTTGCTTTTAAGTGGCGTGGTGGTGCTCCAGTAAGTGGCGACTCCATTTGGGAAGAGCCTGGTCCGAGAAATCTGACTTCGGATCAGCAAGGTGCCACCTCCTGTGAAGATCAGCCCTTTTCTCAAGCATGGGTTCGGTTTGAGCTGCTGTCTTCCGAACTGCAAAGTATCCTGCCAGGCAGTTACAGCGGTAACTTTTCCGTTGATATCGGTCAGGGTTCAGCGAGCTACCATTCTGATGTTAATTTCACGGTAAACTTGCCAACCCTGGTCAAGATCAGCGGGTTGGACGATATGGTGCTGACCAGACGAGGCAATAATCGCTATCGCCAGGATGAGCCCTTTTGCGTGTTTGTGTCAGGGGGCGCTGATTATCGTATAAAGGCCAGCGGTGGCGCAGAAGCAAACGCCCCCTTCCTTCTTTCCAATGGCAGTAACACCATTCCCTACAGGGTGCGTTTATCCAGCGATGGGTCCAAGCTTAGTAAGGTCGATCCCGGAAAATGGCTGGAGGCAAAGAACAGCAGTACCTCGCTAAATTGCAGTGATAGTAACAACACTAAAGTGAGGGTTGTGGTTCTGGATAAATGGATAAATGGTAAGCCAGCCGGAGTATACAAAGGCACACTTTATCTCACCGTTGAGCCTTTATGAGAAGACTGATACTAATATCTGGCTTATCCCTTTCCTTACTTCACTTTTCCGGACACTTTTTCTCTCGTCCCCATGCTCCTGAGGTTGTCGCAAAACCCATAAAAGGGTCTCACCGCGTAGGCCACGAGTCGGCTCGCCTGCGAACCGACCTGCATCAAGACCATTTTTCCGGGTTTCGGGACGCAGGTTTCGGGTCAACCTCGCTCCGCGTGGGAACGAATGCAAACTACATTGAAACTCCGTGTCTGCTTTACGGCTCAATGGTTATTTCCATAACATCGCTGTAACTGCCTGCGCTGCGTGCCGGAAGATCTGACTTCAGAATCTCCACCCGTAACCTGACATTGGTGGAACCATTACAGATTTTACTGCGACTGCTCTTATATTTATATTTGCTTTTACCCGGACCATTAAAAATACTCCAATTTGAACTCCCATCCCCCCTTAAACTGATGCGATAAGAAATTTTGTTCCGGTTGGTACTGTCTGACAGGTAAAAGCCCTCAAGGGGACGTCTGGCGGATTTCAGACTCACCCTGTAATAAGTGCCATGGGTACCATACACACAAAAAAGCATTTCCTTCCACAACCATGCGCCGCCACCATCTTCCGGGGTAATCTCAACATCACTTAAGCCGGAGATGCGGTACAGTGTTTTAATATCCAGATCAATCCGGATTATTTTTGACTCCCGGCGGCTAGGAGGCCCGACAGTGAAGTCCAGCCAGGCCTTTTGCAGTCCAAGCAAGTCAAGCGTTTCTATTTTTTTACTGGCGATATGAATCTGCAGTTCAAATTCATAATCAGGACACTGGGATGGACCTGAAGAACTGCCTGAGGCAATAGTTGCTACTGAAGTCCTGTCGGGCTGAAGCTCTATTTTTTTTCCTTCTACCGCCTTGCCTTTGCCGGTAAACACCACTTTGCTGATGAAACTGTCATTAAGTCCACTTCTATAGAGGCCGGTGCTCAAGGGTCCAAATCTGAGTTCTTTCATATCATCCCCTGGGCTAACCGTGAGACAGAAGGATGTCTTGAGAACCAGCGTTTCTTCGCCGCTCCAGACCTCACTGAAGTTATCGTCGGGCATATTTATGAATGGCTGGTTACCGCCCTGCTCAACCCGGCTACCCTGTAGTCCATCAACCTGAAATGAAAGAAAGAGGAGAATTCCCCATAAAACAGAAAATCTCACAACTCACTACCGAATAAAACTACCAACTGACAAACAGCCTGTTTACCACAAACATTACGGCCCGGCAAAACTCATTTCTCGTTTGCGTTGCTCTTTACTTTGCCGCACTGACAACACCGCTCCCGACCGTAACTCAAAGGCAGCAGTTTGAATATTTGCATTTCTACTGCTCTGGTCTGGCTTTGACACTCCAGGCAAGTGATGAGGATGATAATAATGACCGTCGAACGTTACGAGTTCCGCCTGACCCGATTAGAAGAAGTGAGGAAGGTGCGTCGTAACCAGGTGGATACCAGCAAGGGGGTGGATACCCTGGCCAGCCATATGAAGAAACATCAGGACCTGCTGCTTTCCAACCATAAGGCTACTGCCGACCTTGAGCAGGTGGTGCTGACACTGCCCCGTGATCTCAAAACCTTATCCGTTAAAGTGGATCAGAATCATATTGCCATGGAGAGCTATATTGATTTGTTTCCGGGTCTCCGGCAATCCTGTTCCCAAGATTTCGGCAGGGTGCCAGATGGTTCTGTTAAGGAACTCTCGAATCATCCCACCGGGAGCTTCACCAAGCGACAAATCGCCTGTATTTACAGAGAGAACTTCTGAGTCTCCTCAAACTCACCATCGAACAGGCCATACTGAATAAACCCTTTACCTTTTGCTGCACCCTCGGGCAGAGGCATTTCCCAACTTTCACCGGCATAAATACGAGTACCGTCGCTCAGGTCAGTACAGCTCTCTTGCGCATTACTGGTGCAGTATTTTCCATTACGAAGCACCACGTTGATATTGCCGCTATTGGTAAACGTCATTTTGCCATTATCCAATTTACCCTCCACTTTATACTCAGGGTTCTGAGGGCGCACAAAGACCAGGGCCTGATAGGCTACCAGCAGTTTGATGGCGGTTTGTTTGGCTTCCAGGTCACCAACCACAGGACGGAAGGTTACTCGATAGACCAGCTCTTTATCTTTGGGGGTTTCCAGACTCACCAACCTTACGGTTTTACGGCCATTGGGCGGAATAATGGCTTTTCCCGGTGTGGCCAGCAGTTTGATGTCATTGGGGTCTGTTACCCGAATACGTTCTTCCTGCTCCGTACCGGGATTGATGACGTTGTACACTTCAGTTTGCAGGTAGAGATTTTCTTTATCCGGATTGGAGACCACCACATCCTGCCGTGGCAGCTGGTCTGGCTTGAAGTAGACGATCATACGATCAAGAGACATGGTTGCCAGCACTTGTGAGCTGGCGATAAGAGTGACCAGCAGGCAGGCTCCACGGACAAGACGTTTCATGAACATATAATGGCAATTCCGGTTTGCCCCGGGCCAAACTTCGCTGCATAAGCCAGGGAGGTTTGAGGCGACAGGGGATGAACAATATTCCGCTATTCTATTGCCACGAAAAATAATCTCAAATGGGTTTTACTGCCTAAGTTGCCTGAAACTTACCCTTACTCGGCTTGAATCAATAACGTCGCAGGCTGTTTTGAGCCCTGAAAACCGGCTACCGGCTGGGCAGTCAATTGTCTGCTGCTGTTACGGCAGTCGTTTTCAACACCAAATATGGCGGAGGGCTGCCCGGTAATCCGGGTTTCTCCCGCTGGCTCAGAGACGCTTAAATCAACACCGTCGGCACCGCTGGAGGCCAGGCTGAATTGGGATAAGCCACGCCCTGAGACACAGAGGGAAACCGGGCGATCAAAACTCAGCGTACTGGTTGGGATAATATCCGGATTACCGTTTTCATCCGTTGCACTCTCATCCACAATGACAACCTGCGACTGCAAGGACGGGTAAACAATGAGCGTGATAGAAAATGAACCGGTGGAGGTGTTACCCGGTTTTCCCTGGGTCGCTGCTTCAACGTATGTCAACGAAGTGACGGCAAATATACCAAATAGGAAAAATGCGCCAATTCTCTGGCGTAGAGATAGAGTCCGTTCCATGATGCTACTGCCTTACTGCCACATCCTGTTTTCAGTATAGGCAGTGTGAAAGACGTACTATTGACCTTATGTCCTGTAAAATTTCCTTATATCAGGAGTAAGCTTTTTAACCATGGAAACAGAAATACGATATAAAAACTTTTTGTCTCCGTGTCGTTTATGCCCTTAGATATTGCGGTACTTAACCAATCAGCTCTTCTTCCAAAGGCGCTGAGGGCTCTTCCAAAGGCGCTGAAGGCTCCAGGTTCAGCTCCTTAATCTTCCGGGTAAGCGTATTCCGGCCCCATCCCAGTAACTCTGCTGCATCTTTTTTACGGCCACCGGTATGGGCCAGTGCTGATTCAATAACAATGGTTTCAAAGGCAGGCACCGCCTGATCAAGAATGCCGACCTGCCCCGCTGCCAGCTCACGATCACACCATTGGCGGAACAGTTGCTGCCAGCTGCCATAGCCGGTTACCGAACCCAGGTCACTGTCTCCCTTATCCATCAACTCTGGGGGCAGGTCAGAGACCAGCACTTCACGGCCAGAGGCCATCACAGTTAACCAGCGACAGGTGTTTTCCAACTGCCGGACGTTACCGGGCCAGTCCAGAGTGCTGATGTAACCGGCCGTTTCAGGGTGCAGGATTTTCGGTTCCACTTCAAGCTCTTTGCCTGCCTTGTCCAGAAAGAAACGCGCCAGTCGTGGAATATCTTCACGACGATCCTTAAGCTTTGGCAGATGTACCCGGATGACATTCAGTCGGTGAAAAAGATCTTCACGGAACTTGCCTTCTGCCACCAGTTTTTCAAGGTTCTGATGGGTCGCTGCAATAATTCGCACATCGGCTTTAACCGGCGTGTGCCCACCCACGCGGTAAAATTCGCCATCGGCCAACACGCGCAGTAAGCGGGTCTGGGTATCGGCGGGCATATCGCCAATTTCATCCAGAAACAGGGTACCACCACCGGCCTGTTCAAAACGCCCACGACGCATGCCTCCGGCACCGGTAAATGCACCTTTTTCGTGACCAAAGAGTTCAGACTCAATCAGGTCCCGGGGAATCGCTGCCATATTCAAGGCAATAAAAGATCGCTCCGCCCGGGGGCTGTGGCGATGCAGTGCCCTGGCCACCAGCTCTTTACCGGTGCCGGATTCACCATTAATCAATACGGTGATGTTGGAGTGCGACAGGCGGCCAATGGCACGAAACACTTCCTGCATGGCAGGGGCTTCACCGATAATCTCCGTAGACTCCTCCTGTTGCAGGGAGGCCTCCGGAACCGCTGCCTCAGCCAGTTGTTGCTGGCGATGTTCCTGACCGCGCTTGACCAGCGCTACCGCTTCATCAATATCAAAAGGCTTCGGCAGGTACTCAAATGCTCCGCTCTGGTAGGAAGACACGGCGCTGTCCAGATCCGAGTGTGCCGTCATGATAATAACGGGAATATCCGGCTTCCGTTCATGAACCGCCTTCATCAGTTGCAAACCGTTCATGCCCGGCATCCGGACATCACTGATCAGGGCCTCCGGTTCACTGTGTTCCAGCGCTGCCAGCACTTTTTCCGGCGCATCAAAGGATTGTGTTTCGATACCGGCTGAATTCAGGGCCCGCTCCAGAACCCAGCGTATTGCCTGGTCGTCATCCACGATCCAGACTTTGGAACTCAAACTCATACCTCACTCCTGTGTCATATCCAGCGAAAGCGGTTCTCTGGTGATGGGTAAGAACACGTTAAAAATGGTTTCACCCGGCTTACTCTCACACTCAATCAATCCCTGATGCAGGCTGATGATGGACTGTGCCATGGGTAACCCCAGGCCCGTTCCATCGGCACGACCACTGATCATGGGGTAGAAAATATTGTCGATCAGATCAGGCGGAATTCCTGGCCCGTTATCAATAATGGACAAGTGACAAACCAGCCGCCGTCGCTGGGTGCCGATGGTAAATTGTCTTGCAATACGGGTTCTCAGGGTGATCAGGCCTTCAGATCGCGGCATAGCCTGATCAATGGCCTGCATGGCATTGCGCACCAGGTTCAAAATGGCCTGTATCATTCGTTCAAAGTCACCCGGTATATCGGGAATACTTGGATCGTAGTCTCGTTTGAGCCTGAGTTCTCCACCGGTTTCGGCATTGATTAACTGCATCACCCTTTCAAGTACTTCATGAATGTTCAGGTCTTCCATTTTTGGTGGCTGAAGCGGCCCCAGCATCTGGTCGACCAGGTCACGGAGCCGATCCGCTTCCTGGATAATAATCCCGGTAAATTCTTTCAGCCCCTGGTCCTCCAGTTCCCTGGCCAGAAGCTGAGCCGCGCCACGAATACCGCCAAGGGGATTTTTTACTTCATGGGCCAGCCCCCGAACCAGAATTCTGGAGGTTTCCTGCTTGGCGATCAGAGACTCTTCCCGGGTAATTTTCTGAACCCGGTCACGGGGATTGATTTCCAGAAGCAGCCTTGCTTCCCCGCAGGTGATGGGTGAAATGCTGTAATCCACATTGATCATCTCCCCATTGATGGGAAAGTCGGTTTCCCGACGGGTAAACTTCTGATACTGAGACAGACTGCGATCCAGATCAGCCTTGAAGTTTTCGTCAGGAATCACCGTGGTTACCGGCTGGTTCAGAATCCTTTTCAAACTGGTATCCAGCAGGGTTTCTGCCGCCGGATTCAGGGTAATCACCCGGAACTCCCGGTCGAGCACCATCACCACGGTATTCAGGTTATCCAGAATGATGTTTTGCATAGTTCCTGTTTCAGGGATTATCTCTTCTAAAGAGCCAGGTAAAAGCTGCTTCATGGTCAGGTATTGTTATTACTTTTATGGTGCATTTCAGGCTCTGTTGACCTGAATCTGATGCGAAACGGTATTGGCTATCGTTAATGCAAAAACCAAACCACCCTTGATGGCAAGCCAGACTTTTTACCGTGAAACTTCCAACCTGCCTGATATTTCATCTATTCGGGCCATATCAGTACGTACCATCGAAAAGATGCTCAAACGTTAATTCCAACTTGCCAGCTTCAATTGCACCATAATAGTGCATTAATATAATCAGAGCACCAGGTTTATGGAGATTAAACTAGCAAAACTATGGGCTGGTCTGAAAGTGTGGGGGAAAGCCTATAGCTCACTCTCCCCTTTTTGGTGCAGCCGTCAGGAGGCAGGAGGGTTTATAGATACTGCGGGCGTGAATAAGATTCGATGGACATGGATCGTATTGCTGGACGACTGAATGACTTTGGCCTGGTTATCAATGATCTCCACGACAAGGTTGTGGGTACCACGATCCACATTCTCAAGTTCAAAGGTTAAATTTCGCTTGGGGCCCGCCACCACCTTTCCATCAAGCAGCAGGCGAACTTTGTGACCATCAATGATTTTGGGTGCTGTGACAATTTTTACCGTGAAATTTCCCTGGTTACGCACCGTGGCATTATTGGCTGGCTCTATAATCTGCAGTCTGCCGTAGGGCTTCTTGCTCACTTTTTGAGCAGGTTTTGGTAATTCAGGCTTATTCTCCGGTGCTGGAGACATTGGCGTAATCGGGCGTAACTTGACCTCCTCACTGGGCTGATCCGCAGGTCGGGAGTCAGTAAAGATCACATTTCCGTCCTGATCCACTGTTTTGTAAATCGTGCCAAACGCAAAGTTCACTGATACCAGGGGCAGAATCACCGCCAGAAAAGACCAAACCATTGCCTTTTTTATATTCATGAGCCTCTTGCCTTAGTGAAGTCATATCCGGCTTATATCGTGTTGAGCACTGGTTAGCTTAATAGTTACCAAGACTTTTTAACAGGTAGTAACGGGGAAAACGCATGCTGGTTATTTCCCGGTAATGGCCCCTGTGTACGTCTGCCGCCTACATCCATTCAGTCGTGCATTTACAGGGTTCATCAGAAAGAGAAAAGCCAGAACTTTCGCTCTGGCTTGAGGTTAAACGACAGCTTATCCGGTCTGCAAAAACGGTTTAGACAGAATAATACAGATCAAACTCTACCGGGTGAGTTGTCTGGCTAACGGCAAGACACTCTTCCTTCTTGAGTTCAATGTAACCATCGATCATGTCGTCTGTGAATACGCCACCGGCCGTCAGGAACTCACGGTCAGCGTCCAGGGCAGCCAGGGATTCTTCAAAGCTGGCAGAAACCGTTGGGATCTCGGCCGCTTCTTCTGGTGGCAGATCGTACAGATCCTTATCAGCCGCATCGCCAGGATGGATCTTGTTCTTGATCCCGTCCAGACCGGCCATCATCAGGGCCGCAAAGGCCAGGTATGGGTTGGCAGTGGGGTCAGGGAAACGTACTTCAATACGACGGGCCTTAGGGCTGTTCACGTAGGGAATACGGATAGAAGCAGAGCGGTTACGGGCCGAGTAAGCCAGCATAACCGGAGCCTCAAAGCCCGGGATCAGACGCTTGTAGGAGTTGGTAGAAGCGTTGGCAAAGGCATTGATGGCCTTGGCATGCTTGATTACACCACCGATGTAGTACAGGGCTTCTTCAGACAGGCCTGCATAGCCGTCACCAGCAAACAGGTTCTCGCCGTTCTTGGACAGAGACATGTGAACGTGCATACCGGAGCCGTTGTCGCCTACCAGTGGCTTCGGCATAAAGGTAGCGGTCTTGCCATAGGCATGAGCAACGTTATGCACTGCGTACTTCAGAATCTGAACTTCGTCAGCTTTCTTTACCAGGGTGTTGAACTTGACACCGATTTCACACTGACCAGCAGTACCTACTTCGTGGTGATGAACTTCAACGTCCAGACCCTGGGCTTCCATGGCATCACACATGGCGGCACGCAGGTCGTGCAGGGAGTCAACCGGTGGTACCGGGAAGTAACCGCCCTTCACTTTTGGACGATGACCGATGTTGCCGCCTTCAAATTTGGCGTTGGAAGACCATGCCGCTTCTTCTGAGTTCACTTCGTAAGAAGCACCGGAGATATCAACGCTCCACTTAACGTCGTCAAACACAAAGAACTCTGGCTCAGGACCAAAGAACGCAGTGTCGGCAATGCCGGTAGACTTCAGGTACTCTTCGGCACGCTTGGCAACAGAGCGTGGGTCACGCTCATAACCCTGCATGGTGGATGGCTCCACGATGTCACAGCGCAGGTTAAGGGTGGTGGCTTCAGTGAATGGATCGATGACAGCCGTGCTGTCATCTGGCATCAGAATCATGTCGGATTCGTTAATGCCCTTCCAGCCAGCGATAGAGGAACCGTCGAACATTTTGCCGACTTCGAAGAATTCGTCGTCTATTTCACCAATGGGAATCGATACGTGCTGCTCTTTACCCTTGGTATCGGTGAAACGCAGATCAACCCACTTAACGTCATGTTCCTTAATCAGGCTAAGAGTCTTCGACATTTATTATTTCCCCTCTGGAGGACAAAAAAACCGGACAAACACCGCACTGGCAACCAGATCAGGCGGTTTACTGATCAATCTCTTTGCTGTCTCATCAACGAGCAGCCAGGAGATTCGTTTGCTGGACCATGAGCAATAGCTATGCCACATTTTGCAACTTGATCAGATGGGATGGACAAAAACAGTGCTTTTCAGTGGAACATCTGAAAAAAGGCAAACATTGAGCAAAAAGAGACCGGGAAACAGCCAGATACCAGACCGGTTCACACAGTTTTTGCTTGCCTTATCCTCCTCAGGCTGCTCAAAGTACACATGTTCACGGCTCTCACGCATCTGAACAATGCAAGGCACCTCAAGATCCGGAAAAAGCCCGCCCGATACGGTGCAGAGAAAACCATAAGCGCACCAAATAAGTGCAAACAGCTTTTACTACACCCATCTGACCAAACAGCGGCTGACAGTGTAACCCCTTTGACAGGGGATTTGCAGCATTACTTACCGGCATAGAGACAAATACCAATTACGATCCATATAAGCCGGTTTCCCGGGGTCATCCTGCAACGTGCTACAAGGGTGCCAGAGCTCTCGGTTATTCGGTATAATGCGCCGTTAACGAATGGTTAAGTTATCCGTCCTACCCGCCTTGACTTCCCAGCCCACAAGGTCTCCTGATCCATGAAGTTCATCATCAAACTGTTTCCGGAAATCACCATTAAAAGTGCCCCGGTAAGAAAACGCTTTATTAAAATGCTGCGTAAAAATATTCGCACCATTCTCAAGCGTGTGGATGAGAATATCGATGTCTGCGGTGTATGGGATCATATAGAAGTCACGACCAGTAGCAATGATCAGATCCTGATGGCAGAGGTCGGTGACCTGTTAAGCCATATCCCGGGCATAGCCTACTGGCTACAGGTGGCGGAGCACAAGCTGGTCAGCCTGGACGATGTTCTGGAAAAAGCCGTTGAGGCTCACTCAGAAACACTGGCGGGCAAAACATTCTGCGTTCGCTGTAACCGGACCGGCAAGCACGATTTCCAGTCCATTGAGGTAGAGCGATTTGTCGGTGGCGGCCTTATCCAGCAGACCGAAGCCAAAGGGGTCAGCCTGAAAAATCCTGAAATAACGGTTCGTATTGATATCAAGAATGACCGCTATTTTATGACCCAGAAGCGGGGAGCAGGTCTGGGTGGCTATCCCCTCGGGTCTCAGGAGCCGGTTCTCTCGCTGATTTCCGGCGGTTTTGACTCTACGGTGTCGAGCTTCCTGACCATGAAGCGCGGTATCCGCACTCACTTCTGCTTCTTCAACCTGGGTGGGCATGCCCACGAGCTGGCAGTAAAAGAGGTGGCTTTCTACCTGTGGAACCGTTTTGGTTCTTCTCGCCAGGTAAAGTTCGTTACCGTACCTTTTGAAGGCGTTGTCGAAGAAATACTGACCAAAGTGGACAACGCCCAGATGGGCGTTATTCTCAAGCGAATGATGCTCAGGGCCGCCACTAAGGTGGCTAAAGAGATGGAGATGGCGGCACTGGTCACCGGCGAAGCCATTGGTCAGGTTTCCAGCCAGACACTGCCTAACCTGGCAGTGATTGACTCGGTAACCGATGCCCTGGTGCTCCGGCCTCTGATTACCATGGATAAGCAGGCAATCATCGATATATCCATACAAATCGGTACTGAAGAATTCGTTCGTAATATTCCGGAATACTGCGCAGTGATCTCGAAAAACCCCACCACCCGGGCCAGGGTAGAGAGAATTGTGGCAGAAGAGGAGCGGGTCAACTTCGATGTACTCGAACATGCTATTCAAAGCCGGAGAACGGTCTCTATCCACGACATCATTGCGGATGACCTGACCCGGGAAGAAGTTGAGGTGGTTAGTGAAGTACATCAGGGTGAAGTGATTATCGATATTCGTCACCCCACTGAAGAAGAGATAAAGCCATTTACCATGCCCGGACGCGAGGTGGTGATCATTCCCTTCTATCAGCTGCGCACACGCTTCCCGGAGCTGGACAACAATCGACATTACCTGCTCTACTGCGAAAGGGGTGTAATGAGTCAGCTGCATGCCATGCACCTTCGGGAAGAAGGGCATGAGAATGTTGGCGTATTTAACCCGAAGCCGTAAATTTTCTACCGGGAAGACACAGCGATTTACACGCGTTGTCTTTGTGGTTCACAGCTGTATGGTTCAAAAAAGGAGTAACATGGATGAAACTGGCCCTGATCGCTGCGGTGGCAGACAATAACGCCATTGGCATCAATAATAAAATGCCCTGGTATCTGCCGGGAGATCTGCGCTATTTCAAAGCGGTTACCATGGGAAAGCCTGTGATCATGGGCCGGAAAACCTTTGACTCACTGGGCAAGCCTCTGCCAGGCAGAACCAATATCGTCATTACCCGGGATCAAAACTGGCACCATGAGGGCGTCAGCGTAGTGCACAGCCTGGATGATGGGATTGCCCTGGCGGAGGCGGCTAACCTGATCAACGGTAACGAAGAAATCATGGTCATTGGTGGCGAACAGATCTATCGACAGGCGATTGATCAGGCTGACCGGCTTTACCTGACCCGGGTGTATCAAAGTTTTGACGGTGATGCCTTTTTCCCGGACATCAACCCGCAGGAGTGGCGGGAAATCTCCCGGGAAGACACCCAATCAGAAGATGAGCAGCCACTGACTTACAGTTACCTGGTGCTCGACAGGACCTGAATATCAGCACCTGTCGTTTTTCCTCTTCCCCCCTTGGTATAAGCCACATTTCCTGCCGCTTCAGATGCAGGAAATGCACTTTTCTCCAATTCTGATTGTCTATAGTTAGTTGAACAGCTTGTCATGTTGCATGGAAAAGTTGTCTGTTTTCTATATTGTTCGCTGGGCAGGCAATGCATCATTTTTACAAATGATCAATAAGTCAATTCAAGCCTTTAATAAGGGTTACCTTAGGGAATGAGGAATGCCCCGGATACCATCTACAGATCATATTTCTTCGCACCACGCAGGATACCCGCCATCCGAACCCGGTAAAGGTCAACACGCCACGGATACCCGGGAAATAAAATCGGTTGAGACCACCATTCAAGCGGCTGAGCATATTGAATCCAGGCACTGGCATAACCGTTTAATCTCTTTCTGTAAGGAAAAAATAAATCGCTTTATTCACCCTGCCCCCTCAATGACAGTGAGTGATCTGGTTGATGATCTGACCAAATACAATCCAGAGAACCCACAGAAGGTACTTGCTGCATTAAAACTGCATGCTGGCCACATCAAGCTGCATCGATCAGAAGATGGCAGACTGGGTATTTCGGATGGAAATATCGCTATCAGCACAGAAACGATGGAAGCTGTCGTCAAATCCATTCAACTCAGCAGCATGGATATGGCCTATGAGTATTTACGTAAAGGTAAAACACCACCTGATGGCTTCCTGCAGCAAGTACTACTGACGCATATCCATAGAAAAATTCGCCTGGCAATGCAGTATGAAAAAACCTCCGGCTTACCCGTCATGCAGCAACAACTTCAGGGAAGAGAGCAATATGGAGTGCATCCTGAACAACAATATGAATATATTAAAAACTTATTAATAAAGGTTGGCATAAAAGATGAAAAAACGTTCACTTTTGAACGAATGCTTGAGTTTAAAAAAGAGTTACGAAACAACCTGGTTCTGCCCATTGAAGAACAAAAATCAGCAACCGGCAATAAAGTAAAAAGTATTGACAGTGCAGCCCTCGATCATCAGCAGCCGCCACTTCCTCAGCTACCTGAGCCGAAGAAAACAGGTCATTTTATCGAGAAAGAAGACAGTAAACATATTCAACGACTGGCTTCAGGAGAACGTTTTTTTGCAAATATACACCTTAAAGATATTGGCAACAGAATAAAGAGAAATATCTTACGCAATAAACGAAACCAGATTTACAATTTCTTTATTTTACTTACTGGAGCCATCCTCACTGCTATTTTCCCACCTGCTGGAATTGCCATTGGTATTGCCGTTGCTGTCGGACTGATCACTGACCTGGGTTACATCGCTTTCTGGTCTTCCAGTACCGAACTCTGGCGCAGGGTCAGGATGGTCAGAGGACTTAAACAAATAAAAAAATACGCTGACTTTGACTATACCAACTTTGATAAGTCAAACGACAAGAAAAGAAAAAAGCTCATCAACAAACTTCGTTATCGATGCACTCATAAAACCTTTTCACAGATATACAACGCTTATGCCGATCTCGAAAAACAGGCAATAAAACTCAAAACAATGGCAGAAAAGGAACAGAAGACACTGGCAGAGTCTATTGCTTTAGAGAATGAGAAAGCACTGTACTTTGAGCGAAGAAAAAAACTGAAAGCCAATTTATTTTACTTTGACAAGCTTATCGAGAATGTCGTGATCAGCCGCACCATTCTTGAAAACCGGCATATAAAGGATCTGGAAGACCTGTGGAATTCAAAATTTAAAGATATGCCTCCTGAAAAAAGAGAAGAACTGTTCAAGAGTGTCACCACAAACAGAAAGTTAACCATTCACGGCTACCAGATAAAAACCAATGAAAAAAAATGGATGCAGCAAATCATTCCTCACTGGATGAATCCTGCCCGGCACACAGCAAGTCAACCGGATTCTGATAATGCGGGAATTGAGCCTAAAAAAGAATCTGTGGCCTTTAAATCAGCCGGGATTTTGAAAAGCATGATTCAGGATTTTTTCTATACCCAAGTCAAAGGAACCTTATATAAAAACCTGGTAAAAATTTTCAAAATAGCTGGAAAAAGAGGAAGCACCATCAATTTAACCCCTGTCGCTCCAAAGATTACTTTGAGTGGAGTCTTGTGCTATGTGGCTTTCTTTTTTACGGATATGGCTGCCGATCATGCAAATACCAAAGTTAATAAAAAGAGAATGGCAAAGATTATTAAAAAGCAGCCTGATTATACCAGACAACTGTTTGGCAAACGGCTAAGAACAGGGCGCGAGGAAGTTGGTACGCTACGCTCACTGGCCAAACAGGAATTGGAGCCAATGGTTGATCATTTACTCCAGTCGATAAAATCAATGGAAGACATTGGCAACAGTCTGGAAGAAGCCAGACAGCGAAGTGAACTGCTCAACAAAGGGCCGTATGAGTCAATGAGTGATGAAGAAGCCGCGATAGTTATCCTTAAACATGCCGCCTTACAACAGTTGCTTGATCAGGAAATTAACAGTGCATTCGGTACATTCTATCGTGTTGTTCAGGAAAAAAGCGCCAACTGGAACAAACAAATAGCCAAAACACTGATTGGTAATAGTGTACGGGTTGTTACTACTGTATCCGAAGGCCAGGAACGCAGATACACTCCAGGGGCTGACCGGGTGAGAGAATCAGCGGATCAGCATTCTCACAATAAACATCAGCGTTTATCATCAGAGGATTTCTTGCACTCTATCCGAAACCAACCCTGTGGCCGTCTGATTATCCGGTTTCGTACAGGAGAAATATCAGAAGGCCTGGCACTCAAGGAAATCAGAGAACTCGATAGTCTGGACGAACTGCTTGACTTAAGAACCTGGATTGAAAAAGCACAAAGAGAAGGAAGTTACCAGAAGCACGAAGAGACTCTCAGGCTGTTCCACAGCATTATTACTTATGTTATTGGCAGCAAATATAACTCTTCTCAATCCCCTCAACACCCAATTGGCAACCAGCGCCCGATTGATCCGGTTTAGCCGTGTCCTGGCCATCGATAGCGCCGCTGCCCACAGTTCAAGCCCACAACTTCGGAAAGCAACAATACGAACCGGTAGTTGTACCAACCTATAATCGATAGATTGTCTATAGGAGAACACTGCCTTATGTTTGTACGTCGTCTGTTGGGTGCACTGTTGGTATCCACTCTGGCCATGCCGGTTATTGCTGACAATACACTGGTACTGCCTGAGAAAACAAAGCTGCTGGTTCTTGATGGTAAAGATGCCGATCATCTGGGCAGCAAGAAGGACCTCTCTCTTGGCAACGGCCGTCATCAGTTGGTATTTCAGCTGAAAACGCTGGTGAGGGACGGTGGTGATACCAAAATGTTTACCACCAGCCCGTATATCATGACGTTTGACCTGTCTGGTGATCAGGCCTACACCATTAATGCCCCGAGACTGAAAACAGCAAGGGATACCGATAAACTGTCACAGTCGCCAAAGGCCCAATTCTCAATTACCAATGCCAAAGGTCAGGCGATTCCCTTTGAGTTCAGCGTGCTTAATAAATCCGGGCTGTTAATCGGCGGAGACACGTTGGAGGATATCCAGAAGTTTAACCTGTCTGACAGCCCGGCGGCTGTTCGGGCAATGGCCGGAACCGTTTATATTGCTAACCCGCAAGGTGTCTCATATCAGGTTGCTCAACCTTCTGTCATGCCAGCACCGGCAATGGCTCAGCCAATGAGTGAAAGCATGCTGCAGTATTGGTACAACCAGGCGGATGAAACAACCCGTGAACGATTCCTTCAGTGGGTTTCTGACAGTAAAAAAACCGGGAAGTAGCCTGCTCGTTTGCAGTTAACCCAGGAGGTTGTCCGAGAATAGACTGCCCTACGCGACTACTGCTCCTGCGTTGCTCTAGCACACCATTTCAATGAGTTTGATGTGTACAATCTCCGTTCACCCAGAGCGGAGTCGAAGGGTGATTGGCACAGTCTTTATTCAGGGTGTGGTGTTTACGCCCTTCGACTCCGCTCAGGACGAACGGGGCTTGGGAGTCATTGATAGAAGGAACCCATTAATTACAATTGTCGCCGGGACGGGCAGTATTCTCGATCAGCCTCCTATCGTTTTCATAAGAACCTTTGACTGCCTTTTGGGGTTATATTTTGCTTTAAGCTCTGCCGGCAAATCATCACAGGCAACTTCAGCAAATTCCCGCTCAATAAACCAATGGGTAGTCTGGGTGGTCATGACGTAGATTTCGTTCATGCCCTGTTCTTCTGCCAACGCTTCAATATGGGCGAGCAAACGATCACCGCGCTGTGCACTGCGATATTCAGGATGGACCACAACACAGGCCAGTTCTGCAGCACTGGTACCATTTTCATAGTACGGATGAAGAGCAGCACAGCCGATGATCATGCCGTCCAGCAACACGACACTGAACAGCTTTATTTCCCGTTCCAATTCTTTTCGGGAGCGACGGCGCAATATGCCTTTTTCCTCGAAAGGACGGATCAGTTCAAGAATACCGCCCACATCCTCAATGGTTGCACCACGGACTTCTTCATAGTGATCTCTGGAAATCAGCGTACCGGCCCCATCACGGGTAAACAGCTCCATCAGCAGTGATCCATCATCCTGATAGCTGATAATCTGGGCCCGTTCGACACCATCGGAGCAAGCGGTCACGGCGGAGGACAGTAGTCGCCTGGATTCACCAGTCTGCGACTCAAGTTCTTTAATGGCTTCATGGGGAGAAATTCTATTGATCAGATTCCCCAGGTGATCAAAAATCCCCTGCTGCTCAGCGTAAAGTATCAATTTTTCAGCTTGCAGACTGATGGCAGTGCGGGTAGCCACTTCCTCTGCTTCAATATTGAAAATCTCTCCGGTGGGGGAAAGCCCGAGACAGGAGAGTAACACCACATAACCACTGTCTAGCAGATGATCGATGGCCTGGCTGTCTATCCTCCGAACTTCGCCCGTATGCTTAAAATCGATACCATCAAGCACACCCAGGGGTTTGGCGGTCACAAAGTTACCACTGACAACACGAATCCTGGCACCATGCATGGGCGAGTTCACCAGTCCCACCGAGAGCCTTGATTCAATCAGGGCTCGCATATTTCCTGCAGCATCTTTGACACACTCAAGGCTCTGCCTGTCAGTGACCCGTCGTTCATTATGCACTCTGCCATTGCCAGCCCCGCCCTGATGAATCACTGTTTTAATGCCACGTTCCCGTAAACGCTCATCAATCTGAGGGCGGGCACCGTGTACCAGCACAAGGCGGACACCCAGGCTGCTCATCAGTGCAATATCACTGATGATATTACCAAGGTTGGGGTGAGCCAGCGTTTCACCACTAAGCATGATCACAAAGGTTTTCCCCCTGTGGGCATGAATATAGGGTGATGATTGACGGAAAAACTTCACGTACTTTTCTGCGCTGTCTGCTGAATTTTCCTTTTTTTTCACGCAAGCCACACTTGTTTATCCATGACACACTCTATTAAAGGCCGTCCTGAGTATCACATGCTCAGGTTATAAGAACATCGTGCAGTACTTCTCTTCAAGATAAGCAGTACTGTCTGATCAATGACTGCAAAATAGCAATCATTGGCTTTATCCGTTCCTGCGAGAGGTATTCATCTGGCTGGTGTGCCTGATCAATATCACCTGGTCCCAATACCACGGTATCCATACCCAGTCGGCTAAAGAATGGAGCCTCAGTAGCAAAGGCTGCGACTTCTGCCTGATGCCCTGTCAGCTTTTCACAGGCAGCCACCAGATCCGAATTCTCAGGACCGGCAAAAGCTTCAATAGCCGGTGTAATTGCTTCGAGTGAGATCTCAACCTGATCCGCTTCAGCAATTGGCAAAAGCCTCTGACGAATTTGCTGCCGCAGTTGTTCGCTGTCCATCCCCGGCAGCATACGAATATCGAAGTCCAGCTGGCACTGCCCACAAATCCGGTTAGGGTTGTCGCCACCATGAATGCAACCCAGGTTCAAGGTAGGGGTCGGAATGGTAAAGCCAGGGTTCTGATAACGCTCGGCCAGTTCGGCGCGAAACTGCATCAAGTCAGTGATCACCTTGTGGGCTGTCTCCATGGCATTACGGCCCAGTGCCGGATTACTGGAATGGCCGGATTGCCCGAGAATCTGAATACGCTCCATCATAATGCCTTTGTGCATATGAATAGGTCGCATCCCGGTAGGTTCTCCCACCACAGCATACCGCGCTTTTGGTCGACCAAGTTCCGCCAGGGCACGAGCACCATTCATTGAGGACTCTTCATCCGCCGTGGCCAGAATGATCAGTGGTGCTTTCAGTGGCGTGTCCAGATACCCCCGAACCGCTTCCATGACCAGGGCAAAGAAGCCTTTCATATCGCAGACGCCCAATCCATAAAACCGGCCATCTCTTTCTTCCAGGGCAAACGGTGAACTTTTCCACAGGCTGTCATTGTAAGGAACCGTATCCGTATGCCCGGCCAGTACCAAACCTCCCGGGCCACTGCCAAGAGTTGCAATCAGGTTCGCCTTGTGAGGAGCCCCGGGCAGGGGTTGAATCTCGCATTGAAACCCCATCGCTTCCAACCACACCGCCAACTCATTGATAACCGGCAGGTTACTCATATCCAGATCAGGAAGGGTTGAGCTGACAGAAGGTATCTCGATCAATCTTGAAAGTGCATGCTGAAATGTTGGCTGCTGACTGCTCATAACCCTGATTATCACCGTCTAATGAAGGGAGTCTCTTAAGATGATAAACAGGGCAGGCCTTATTGGAAACTAATTCAAGGTTTGCTAGCCAAAAATCAACTTGAGGCAGTGGAAGAAAATAATCGCCAGAATCGCTCCTGCTGGCAGCGTGACCAGCCAGGACATAAAGATGGTGCTGATAACGCGGAGGTTCAAAGCGCCGATCCCCCTGGCCAGTCCCACGCCAAGAACTGCACCAACCAGCGTATGGGTTGTGGAGATTGGCAAGCCAGTGCCGGAGGCCATCACCACCGTAGAAGCGGCCGCAAGCTCTGCGGCAAAACCCCGGCTGGGTGTCAGCTCGGTGATATGAGAACCTATGGTAGCCATGACCTTATAGCCCCAGGTCGCCAGCCCTGCCACAATACCTACAGCACCCACCAGCAGAACCCAGGGCGGAACGGAAGACTTGCCGACAATTTCACCACCACTGATCACCACACTGACAACCGCTGCCAATGGCCCCACCGCATTGGCCACATCGTTGGAACCATGGGCAAAGGCCATGGAACAGGCGGTAAAAATCATCATAACCCCAAAGACTTTCTCCACACTGGAGAAATGAAACGACATATCCGCCTGAATATCTTCCTTTATTTTTGCCAGCGCCATCTGGCCAATAAACATTATGACCAAGCCGATAATCAGTGAGAGCACAGTGCTTTCGGTATAATCCAGCGGCAAGCCAATATGCTTGAGGCCCTTGATCAGCGTCACCATCGACATCATGAAGCCAACCAGAAACATATAAAGGGGCATATAGCGCTTGGCGTTTCTGAAGGGATTTTCAGTATCCAGAATCAGCTTCTGCACGCTGACAAAAATCAGGAAGGCGAACAGCCCTGACATCAGGGGAGAAACAACCCAGCTGCCAACAATGGCTGCCACTTTTCCCCAGCTGACGGTGTCGGCAGAGATACCAACAGCCGCAAAACCGACAATGGCCCCAACAATAGAATGGGTAGTGGACACCGGCCAGCCGTAGTGTGTAGCGATCAGTAACCAGGTGCCCGCAGCCAGCAGCGAAGCCAGCATGCCATATACCAGCAGATTGGGGTTCCCAGCCAGCAGGGGTAAGGATGGATCAATAATCCCCTTGCGTATGGTTTCAGTGACCGACCCGCCTGCCAGATAAGCACCGGTGAACTCCAGCAGGATAGCGATACAAATAGCCTGTTTAACCGTCAGGGCTCCCGAACCAACCGACGTCCCCATGGCATTGGCAACATCGTTGGCCCCAACCCCCCAGGCCATAAAAAACCCAAACAGGCAGGCCAGGATAAGGAAAACTGTGCCATATTCAGCGATAATACTCATCAGTCTGCATCCGGTTCAGTTAACGGGCCAGCAACAACTGGAGGTAACTACCAACACGGGAAGCCCGATCCGCAAGATCGCCCACCCACTCGATAATCTGATACAGAAACATGACGTCAACCGGTGGCAGCGTTTGCTCAAGATCAAACAGCATACGGCGTATTTTTACCTGGTCCCTGTCAGTTTCGCTCTCAATGTTGTCCAGCTCTTCAACCATTTTTTCCACCAGATCAACTTCCCGCCCCTGAAAACCCGTTTCCAGAAGCTCGTCCAGCTCATGAATGGCTTTCAATGCCTGTGCAGTTGTGGCAATTGAAAGGCGCACATAGGTAATGAATGCTTCGTGCATGGATTCAGGAATAACCATCTTTCTTCCTAACACAAGGCCTGCGATGTCCTTGGCACGGTTAGCCACTTTATCCTGAACGGTCACGATTTCCAGCAGATCGGTACGGGGAACGGGGAGAAAAAGGCTTTTGGGAAGTGACCGGCGGATACTTCGCTTGATGACATCCGCTTCGTGCTCAAATTTGGTGATTGTCTGCTGAACCTCACACGCCGTCTCCCACTCTTCGGCAAACACTGCCTGAAAGAATGGCTCCAGCTGTAACGCACATTTGTGAACAGTGGTAATGTGCTTTTGAATAGGTCCTATTGGTGAGCGGCCGAAAACACTCGCCAGTATGTTGCTGGTAGGCATTTTTCAAATCCATCCGGTTGAACGCCTGATTATAGAAGGCCGTTTCAATTCCTGCACATATGCGCATCAGCTGGCGCGCGCAGCACAGAGTGCCTTTACCCGTGAACCTATGATTTTTATATAATTTCTCCGTCCGATAGAATTTGACAACCGCATTGTGGATAAGAAAATGAGCCAGGAAACCGAATTAAAGCTGTCTGTGCCTGCCGATCAGATTGAGCCGCTGAAAAGTCACCCATTCTGGCAGGAGCATGCAGTACAGCCATCAGAAACCCTTCACCTTGGGAATACCTACTTTGATACCCGGGACCTGAGACTCAACCAGGCCAGGGTGGCTTTGCGGATTCGTGAAGTTAACGGGCAATATATCCAAACTCTGAAAACCCGGGGAGAAAGCATCAATGGCCTGACCCGTCGGGGCGAATGGGAGTGGCCGCTGCGCACCAATAAACTGGACGGGCAGGTTTTGACGCCTGTCTGGCCCGCCGAGCTCAGTGATATATCGATAGAGCAGCTCAAACCTCTATTTACTGAAACAATAAATCCATTTGTCCCCACGCCGAAAAAAAAGAGAGAATATAAGGCAATTCCAGCTGCAAACGGTATTTCACGTGAACAATAATAAAGCAGATGGCCTGCAACACAGGGAACAAATGCTGGATCTGGCCATGGTTGTGTCTGACCTGGTCAGAAGCAAGCATATCGAGCAGGCAACCGCTGATGATATCCTCAGCCGCCCGCGCACACCGGAACAAGTCCGTCTGCACCCCCTGGAATACCTGGCTGAGCTGGAGCTGGAGGATCTTTGTCATCCGGGTAACAAGCTGGATATTGAGCGCCTGTGTCAGTGGCTCGCCGAACTGGCCGGTCAGGATTACTTCCACATCGATCCTCTCAAGATTGATGCTACGGCCATTACCCCCATCATGTCCCATGCCTTTGCCATGCGACACCAGATCCTTGCGGTTGAGGTGACCAGCACTGAGATAGTGGTGGCCTCTGCCCAGCCATGGCATCGAATCTGGGAAGACAATCTGCGCCATGTGAATCGCCGGGAAATCCGGCGGGTTGTCGCCAATCCAACCGATATCCGACGTTATACCGTCGAGTTCTATCGTCTGGCCCGGTCAGTGATGGGAGCCAGCTCGGAGGCCGGTGTCACTTCTGCCTCGCTCAATAGCTTTGAACAGATGCTGGAGCTGGGCAGCATGAAGGCTCCGGATGCCAACGACCAGCATATCGTCAACATTGTTGACTGGCTGCTCCAATACGCTTTTGAACAAAGAGCCAGCGATATCCACATTGAGCCCCGCCGGGAACAATGCAATCTCCGGTTTCGAATTGATGGTGTACTCCACTCGATTTATCAGATGCCAGTCAAAGTCGCCGCAGCAATGACCAGCCGCCTGAAAATTCTTGGCCGCATGAATGTTGCCGAAAAGCGCAAGCCGCAGGATGGACGATTGAAAACCCGTAACGCCGATGGCTATGAGGTCGAACTGCGCTTGTCCACATTACCTACCGCATTTGGTGAGAAATTGGTGATGCGGATTTTTGACCCGGAAGTGCTGGTCAAATCATTCAGCGATATGGGGTTTTCCAGAGAAGATGAACGGCGCTGGAAAGCCATGTCAGGCCAGCCCAACGGTATCATTCTGGTGACTGGTCCCACGGGCTCTGGTAAAACCACCACGCTTTACTCAACACTGAAGCAGCTGGCCACGGATCAGGTGAATGTCTGTACTATCGAAGACCCTATTGAAATGGTGGAGCCTGCCTTCAACCAGATGCAGGTGCAACACAACATCGACCTGACCTTTGCCTCAGGGCTTCGGGCACTGTTAAGGCAAGATCCTGACATCATTATGGTGGGTGAGATCCGTGATCTTGAAACCGCCGAGATGGCAATTCAGGCCGCTCTGACCGGGCATTTAGTCATTTCTACCCTGCACACCAATGATGCGCCCTCTGCCCTGACCCGTTTGCTTGAGCTTGGTGTCCCCCCTTATCTTATTAAAAACACCGTGCTCGGTGTTATGGCACAACGTCTGGTCAGAACCCTCTGCCCGAATTGCAAAGCGAAAGCACCGCTGGACACCAGTGGCTGGAAAGCCCTGACAAACCCCTGGCCCGCATCGGCACCCTCAGAAGTCTATCAGCCTGTTGGTTGCCTCGATTGCCGTGAAACGGGTTATCGTGGGCGTGCCGGCCTTTATGAGATTTTAACCATGAGCCCTCAGGTTAAAGATATGGTTAATGAAAATCCTGACATTACACTGCTCAGCCAACAATGTATCAAGGAAGGCATGTATAGCCTGAGACAATCAGGTGCACAGAAAGTTGCCGCTGGAATGACCACCATAGAAGAAGTGATGCGGGTCACTCCCGAGTGAGCCCGGCAGCAATGTCAGGAAATGGCTTGCAGGAAAAAAATAACAAATCATAAATTCAGGGCCTTTGATATGAAGAAATACGCCTTTCTTTTGCCGCTGTTGATCTTTCCAGCGCTGATCAACGCAAGCAGTAATAAGTCAACAGCTATTTACTCCGATAAGCATGGCCAGAAAATGATCGTCACAGAGGAGTCCGATTCATTTGCCAGACAGATAACGGCAAACACGCCCGGCAAGGGCCGTAAACAGGCACTGGAGAACTATATCAACAGCCTGCTAAAGGCACACGCTGTCTATAGCCAGCACGAAAGCCATGAAAAACCCACGCTGGTCTATCAAATTCAAGCCAATCAGGAAGGAACCATTGTTGCTACCCGCAGTGAACAGGGCAGATACGGAGTACAAATAGGTAACAGAAGCTTACCGGTATACGGCATTCATTATGATCTTGAATCCGATTGCTCATGGCAGGAGCAGCTTTGCTGGGTACTTTATCCTTCTTCCCATCAGCAAAAAGAACGATGGTTGGAAATTGCTTATGCTCCCCATGTCATTGGAGAGTTAACTGAGGGTGTTAGCTTGCTGATACGGAATCTTCAGAAGTAATCATTGAGCCTGTAAATAAATTCTGCAGTATCCATTGTTCAATCTCTGCTGACCAACAAAGTCCTTCGCGAGATTCGGGGTAGTTTGTGAAATATCCGGGTTAAGGAGCAACAAGCTTCATGGGTTGGTAATATCGGAAGTCCAGGGCTCTATCCCGATAGGTATACAATTCTTTCATCAGCTCCCTGCCACACAAAATTTGTAGCCCCATCGCCATACTGTCGTAGGGCACTCCGGATTCAGTGACCGCAGCCACGTGGCAAGTATGGCATATTTGGCCACCCTTCCAGAGTTGGATGGACACCTTGCTGAAATAACCATTTTGCCGGATATCAATTTTGTCCGGTTGCTTTTGCCTGATTTGGTTCATCACCTGCTCTAACGTTCTGCGTGCGTTTGCTCTGTTGCCAGTAGTATCGAAAAAATGCAAATTGGCAGTCTTGGCTCCCCCTTTTGATAGATCAACCATAAACCTGATTGCCTTTTTGGCATGAGGATTTGCGAACGCTCGCTGCCCGAGCAGCATTTCAGCAATTATGTGCCAGTCAGAATAGCTTTTATCGTAATTTGAGTGATAGAACTCGCCTGAAGCTTCCAGAGCAACAACGTGCAAAAATTTTTCCAGTTCCTTGTTGCGGTCCTCTTTGGTTAACCCTTTTTCAGTTTCACCCGGCGCTTCGTCAGACTCTACGGCCCGGCAATCGTCTTCGTCATTATCACCGCTGGCAGCTGCCACTGGCGTGTTGGCAGATTGCCCATTGTCAGAGCCATCCATTTTGGCAAGTAATGAGACAAACTCTTGCGAACAGTAGCCGAGGGACTGACCGGAATATCTTAATAAAGTGACAAACCCCTCCAGCTCTTCCAAACCCCATTTCTGTGGTGGTAATGGCGAAATCAGGTGATGATAGGCAGCCATAAATTCGGAAGCAAAGCGAAGATCAAGGACGGCCTCAAAAAGCATGTGATGCCAATAATTTTCAGCATCCGACCCCGGGCTTATTGCCATTGTGTCCATCATTGCTGAATCGATCATTTCCAGGGCTTCCAGGTGCAACCTGCAGTCTGCCACTGACATTCTTACCGATCGATCAACCATTACTGAGAGTCTTTCCAGATAATTCTGCGTGACAGCAAGCTTGTGTTTTCCCTGACGTTCAACAATCATCCTGGCAATGCGGGCAAACTCTTCCAGCTCTGACCGCACGGCAGCACTCTGATTTCTCACCTGGTGTTCGGAGCTGCCATTTTTGCGGAGCTGGTCAGTCAGGTATTTTTTAAAACCTTGATCCAACTCACTGGACACAATGGTTGCACCAACATTATGCAACAACTCCTGCATTGGCGGTGTGAATTGAGGAAAAAGCTGTTTGATTTTGCCAGTAAGCTGTTCATAAAAGCGATCAGCTCCGCCGCTGCTGCGGATGGTAAAACAGGTTTTCAGTTGTTTCACCAGCTCTGTTTTTTGTTGTTCAACATAAGATGAAAAGCTGGAGGCTATCCTTTTTTTCAGGTCATCCATGGTTTTCATTTCTTCAGTGAAGAAATCGCATTCATTGATAAGTTTATATAATTCGCCTATTTCCTTGAGAGACTCTTCAGTTGGGGGGCCATCTAATAATGGTTTGATCTTTTCCAGGTAGATGAAAAACTCGGGAGAGGCTTTCTTCCCCGTTTCCACACAACCTCTGATACCATCTCTGACAATGGCGAGGTTATACTCTGATACGCTTCGCTGTAATGGTTCAGTGCCGGGTGGCGCATAACTGGCTGGTAAACCGGGAGAATCAGCATGGACCCTGACATCACGCCCCGCTCTGACCCCGGATGTTTCAGCACGCTCAGACGATTCTGTTCTTTGATCGCCTCTACGCGCAGCAGCACTGCCATGCAAATACACAGGATTATCCTCACTATTTATGTTCCAGGAGGCTTAGTCCAAGAATACCGTTAGATAACATAGACGGGAATAAGTTCAATCAGCCCGAATGACTCTGTTGATCAAATAGCCTAATTAGCACATAAGCCTTTCCAAAGGCCATTAATGGGATCGTAGCCGCAGTCATTTCCCTGAATGTCTTTCTTTAATATTTCAAATTTAACGATGGGATCAAAATCAAGTGCCTTAACGTAATCGTAATGTTCATCTAAATTGGTAAACCAACGCAGTTGTCCTCGCTCCGGATACTTGCTTCCTCTTCCCTGGGCAAAATACCATTGCTGAGGACCAGCACCGGGCAGACAGTGTTCCAATGTCAGTTTTCCCGCTGACCAGCTTAAGCAGAACTGCTCCCCGGCCTGTTTGTTAAACAGTTTTTTAGACACCAGGTCATAGCGCCAGACCTGATGACTGATGGATTGACAGGCAGTTACCTGAACCTTTGCCCCACCAAAACAGTCGTACTGCCCAACACTGTCCATGTGACATTGCGTAACCGCAAGACAATGATTATTACTGAAATCACCAAGCCGCAACTCTTCTGTCAGCTTTGCTGGCTTTGCCTGCCATGGCCAGTGGCCTGACCAGTGCCAGGACTGAACTTCCTGTTGTTTCACGGCCTCTTCACCAACTTCAAATCCTGCACACTCAACCCTGCCGGTAAAAGGACTCAGATAGCATTGATCATCTCCCGTTTCAGAGTCGCTAAAGTGGAACGAGACCGGTGAAATATCCGTATCACTTTGCAAGAGTGCTACAAACGCAAGAGGGTCAAAATAATCAGCCCGGCTGTAAAGATGGTCCTGTTGATTAAAAAACCATAGCTGTTGCAAACTTGCTGGTTGGCAAACATCCATGGCCAGATGTTTCGACAACCGGGTCAAACATAGATCAGCACTTCGTTCCAATGAGTGAATTCGTTTCTTTTGGAAGTCAAACTTCCACCTCTGCTCCGGTTTTTTTTCATCACAGACCCCGAACGTTATCCTGTTGCTATTCACACAGTCATCCGTCAGCCGGATTTCTTCAGAGCTGCAACCTTCCTGCTCGTCCATTACCACCAGACACTGGCCTGTATCTTTTTGTTTTAACAGAAAGTTACTGGCATAAATCGGAGGTTTAACATCATCCATTCCATAGGCATTATTGCCGGGGGTCATGATCAATAGATAGACACATATCGGGTATAAAGACCTGTAGGCTGAGCTGAGAGTCATGTGTATCCCCAAAATTTATTTCAATAAAAATTACGCGAACCATTAAGTAGTTGGCCAAATGGAATCGTATATTTCTGGCTAAGTGGGCAGTTGCTATGCAAGGCGCAACGTAGGGAGCATAGCCGTAGCTATGTGACCGGAGTTGCAACGCCGCAGAGTGACTGACAACTTAGTCAGAAATATATGATTTCATTTGGTTAACTACTTAATAACCCATACAACAGAACATCTGGATTTCTCTATTTTTATTGGCCGTAATCCTGAAAAATAAAGACCAAAAAACCAGAAAACCCCGCAAAGCGAGGTTTTCTGGTTTCAACTGGAATGATTTTGCTTGCTATTAGAATTGACCAGGAGATAAGGCAAATAGTTCCTCAGTTCCCGCAAGAGCGGCGGCCGCTGAACTTTCAAAGCGAGGCAGTAAACGCTTGAAATAATACCGGGCAGTCAGCTGCTTGGCTTCCAGCCAGGATTGGTCTTCACTGCCTTCAGCAAGCTGGCTCGCTGCTGTTTTCGCCATTAATGACCACATCCAGCCATAGGCAACGTAGGCAAAAGCATTCAGGTAATCAACACAGGCAGAATTAATGACATTGGGGTCATTTTTCGACTGCGCCAGAAGTTTGCGCGTCAGCTCCTCAAGCTTATCAACCGCAGCCAGCAGCTCTTCAGCAAATTCATCATTAGCGTCCACTGAGCCCCGAACTTCACTCAGGAATGTTTCCAGGTAGGCTCCACCGCTCAGGGCAATTTTACGTCCGAGCAGATCCAGCGCCTGAATACCGTTGGTTCCTTCGTAAATCTGGGTGATGCGCACATCCCTGACCAGTTGTTCCTGGCCCCACTCACGAATAAAGCCATGACCACCAAACACCTGCTGACCGGCAACACAGCTTTCCAGCCCTGCATCGGTTAAAAAGGCTTTCACAACGGGAGTTAACAACGCCACCAGGGCAGAAGCCTTCTCTTTTTCATGGTCATCCTGACTGAACTTGGCAATATCCAGTTGTTTGGCCACATAGGTGGAGAAAGCCCGGCCGCCTTCATTCATGGCTTTCATATTCAATAGCATTCGCCGGATATCCCCATGGACCATTAATGGGTCCGCCGCTTTATCTTTTTGCACAGCGCCACTGGCGGAACGTCCCTGGATGCGATCCTGAGCATATTCGAGTGCGTTCTGGTAGGACATCTCACTGCTGCCAAGCCCCTGAATCCCCACAAACAGGCGCTCGTAGTTCATCATGGTGAACATGGCATTCAGGCCTTTATTCAGTTCTCCCACCAGATAGCCTTTGGCCCCATCAAAATTCATGACACAGGTGGCGGAGCCGTTAATGCCCATCTTGTGCTCAATGGAACCACAGGCAAGGGCATTTCTTTCACCCAGAGATCCGTCCTCATTCACCAATACCTTAGGTACCAGAAACAATGAGATGCCTTTAGGCCCGGGAGGTGCATCGGGAAGCTTGGCCAGCACCAGGTGGATAATATTCTCAGTAAGATCATGCTCCCCGCCGGTAATAAAGATTTTGGTACCGGTGATGGCGTAGCTGCCATCGCCATTGTCTTCCGCTTTGGTGCGGATGATACCAAGATCGGTGCCCGCATGGGGTTCCGTCAGACACATGGTGCCCGCCCACTCACCGGAATACATTTGCGGCAGGTACGCTTCTTTTAACGCATCGGAGGCGTGGGCATCAATGGCCAGACAGGCCCCGGCCCCCAGGCTCGGGTAGAGAGTGAATGCCAGGCTGGCACTGCAGACCATTTCATCAAACTGGGCAGCCAGTACCTTGGGCATACCCATACCACCATAAACGGGATTACCACCCAGCCCGCTCCAACCGCCTTCAGCGAACAGTTTATAGGCTTCTTTATAACCTTCCGGTGTGGTCACCTGACCGCTGTCCCATTGACACCCTTCTTCATCTCCCGGGCGGTTCAAAGGGGCAATGGTGCGAGAAGCCAGTTTGGCGGCTTCTTCCAGAATCGCATCTGCAGTTTCCTGATCCACCGTTTCACTGACAGCAGGCCACTGAGCCCACTGCTCAGCTACGTTGAATACGTCGTACATTACGAACCGCATGTCGCGAAGGGGGGCTTTGTACTCGGCCATTACTCTCCACTCCTGGAATTTTTTTCTTACTATTGGAATACAGCCATTATGCCTTTGAGTTATACGCAAAAGGACACAAAGTGGCTCATAGCTGTTTTACCGGCAACCTGTCAGGTTTAAGCGTCCATAATGGTATTGGTAATAAAAATGTCTGCATCTGAAGAGCATAGCGGGGTTACTTGACGAAGAAGCGGGAGTCCCATTTATCGCAACCACACCAGGACAGCTTTCAGTCACACAGGCTGTTGAGTTCCGTGACGCCATGTTACCTGAAGAGTCCCTGTTTTTCAGCAAAAGACTGTGCTTCTTTGTGTTTCGCTGTCGTATTTAGAAATTAAAGAAAACCTCCACGCCGATGTAGCGATGATCAACGTCGAGTGACGTTTTCCGGTAAGGGGAAAAACTGGCAGCCGGGGGCATAACGCTCAATCGAATGGACAAGTTTTGTATTGTCCCCTCACCACTGTCACCACCGACCCACTCACTGAATTTGCCAACCGGGTCCAGCAGAAATAGTGCGGTAGAACCTAACACCTTGGAGCCCATCACCTCACTGTCATTGTCCAGAATTTTCTGTTTTTTCTGATAAGCCCATTCCCCGTAGAGCCACCCGCCGAGAGGAGTCACAATGATATCTTGAATGGATGGCGGCTCACACATCGCTTCAATGCCGTATTCATACAGGAAGGTGGACATCAAAAATGAATAAACAAACGAGTTCCACTGGTTATAGCCCGATGACCGGGCCATAACGTAGTACACACCTCCAAAATAAGGATGCCCGATATAATTGATGTACCATTTATCGGTGTCCCATACAGGCCCTGACTTGACATTGCTCCACCACTTTTTGATGGGCCTGATTTCCGATTTATCCCAGTTGGAAACACTTTCTGGTAACAGAGCGATCACTCCCAAAACCCCCAGCGCCAAACCAAACGTCACTTTGGTTTGGTACCAAAGTCTGGCCTGATTCTCTGCCGGTTTTTTATCAAATAGCGTGATGTCCCAACTCTGGTCTTTATCTTTTAAAAACCAGCGCCAGTCGTCAGAAGGCAATGGCGATTGCTGCACAAATGATGGTGGATGTTGGCTCAAGACTTCTGCCTGGCGGGTCAGATCATGATGCACAGCAGCCAGTGAAGGCCCTTGAGCAGGGTTGAAATCATCTGAGAAAACAGGCGGCAATAATCCCGATAACATAAAAAAGAAGGCAAGAAGAATTAACAGGCTTTTTATCGTTTGGGTATTCTTCTTCATGATGCGACATCAATACAGCGTGATTGCTGAATTCAGCTCCAAGGTCTTATAAGTAGTTAACCAAATGAAATCATATATTTCTGACTAAGTTGTCAGTCACTCTGCGGCGTTGCAACTCCGGTCACATAGCTACGGCTATGCTCCCTACGTTGCGCCTTGCATAGCAACTGCCCACTTAGCCAGAAATATACGATTCCATTTGGCCAACTACTTAAAAGCAAATCAAATTTTATAGACCATATTTTTATAGCTGGCAAAACAGTCAATGCGGCTAAAGACTGAGTTCAAGTGCACCAAAAGAGTGAAACAAGCAAGAAAAATCCTTTTTCAGTGAGATCTTCATGAACATCCATCATAAATAAGTGCCAATTGCCGATAAAGTAAGCTAACTTAATTTAACCGTCTTCTTTTTGTTTGATCATTTTATCGGATCAAACAGTGTTGATTCGATTGTTCGGTTCCGGAAGATA
The DNA here is from genome assembly GCF_049310245.1 of Endozoicomonas sp. ALB115. Taxonomy (NCBI): domain Bacteria; kingdom Pseudomonadati; phylum Pseudomonadota; class Gammaproteobacteria; order Oceanospirillales; family Endozoicomonadaceae; genus Endozoicomonas; species Endozoicomonas sp. ALB115. The sequence goes on from NZ_JBLYZG010000011.1 coordinate 114,354, forward strand.
AGCTGTCCTGCAGTTCCGATATTGTTGACCAGATACTCAGGCATCTTATGCGATATCTTCTCGTCTTGATCACTGCAATCCTGCAGATTTTTTTTTCCACCCTGTTTAATCAGTTAGCCAGCAAATTGCTTAGACCTCGTGGTCGAATCATCTCCAGAAAAGAGCGCATCAAGCGCAGCTGGGTCAGAACGATCTGGTTGGTAGCAGGCACTCTCATGCTATTTAATCCGGCACTCCCGGTGATTATGATTATTGCCTTACCCACTACTTTTCTGAGCTTTATGATTCTTGATGAAATGCGGTAATAAACTGCAAAAAAAAGGCTACCAACCGGTAGCCTCTCTGTTTATTGTTTGGCTTATGGCTGATTCACTTTCAGCCCGTCAGACCAGCGAATTAAACGTCGCCAAAATCATCCGCTTCCATGGCCATCAGATTGTCGGCACCAGACTCAATGCACGCCTTGTGCATCTGGGCTCTTGGTAACAGACGCTGGAAGTAGAACTGTGCAGTCTGGATTTTAGCCTTATAGAACCCTTCTTCAGTGGTACCATTCGCCAGGGCTTCTTTTGCCGTCAGTGCCATCCGGGCCCAGAAGTACGCCAGGCAGGCATAACCGGAGTACATCAGGTAGTCAACCGAGGCGGCACCAACTTCTTCCCGGTTCTGCATGGCCTTCATACCAATCTGCATGGTCAGGTCGCCCCACTCCTTATTCATGGCAGCCAGCGGCTTGATAAACTCCTGGAGTTCTTCATTGTCTGCCTGAGCCTGACAGAACTTATGAACCTGCTTGGTGAAGGGCTTCATGGTGGCACCCTGAGTCATCAGGACTTTACGACCCAGCAGGTCCAGCGCCTGAATACCCGTGGTTCCCTCATAGAGCATGGAGATACGGCAGTCACGAACATTCTGCTCCATCCCCCACTCACTGATAAAGCCATGCCCACCGTAACATTGCAGACCGTGGTTAGCGGCTTCAAACCCGGTCTCGGTCATGAACGCCTTAACAATAGGCGTCAGGAAACTCATTTCCAGGTCAGCCTGTTTCCGGACTTCTTCATCAGGACTCTTCACCAGGTCGGCCATTTGTGCCACGTAGTAAACCAGTGCCCGGTTACCTTCCGTCAGTGCCTTGATGGTCAACAGCATACGGCGAACATCCGGGTGAACAATGATCGGGTCGGCAGGCCCATCAGGGTTCTTCGGACCGGAAAGAGAACGCATCTGCAGACGGTCACGGGCATATCGAACAGCACCCTGATAAGCGATTTCTGCATGGGCAAGACCCTGAATACCGGTGCCGAGACGGGCAGAGTTCATAAAGGTGAACATATAGTTCAAACCTTTATTGGGCTCACCAATCAGATAACCGGTGGCTTCGTCAAAGTTCATCACACAGGTGGCGTTACCATGGATACCCATCTTATGCTCGATGGAACCACAGCTGACACCATTTGTTTCACCTGGAGTATCCGGGCGATGACGGGGAATAATAAACAGGGAGATACCTTTGGTGCCTTCAGGTGCCCCCGGCAGACGGGCAATAACGATATGAACAATATTCTCTGCCATATCGTGTTCCCCGGAAGAGATAAAGATTTTGGTGCCGGTAATACGATAAGTGCCGTCTTCCTGGGGTACGGCTTTGGTTTTCAGCATACCCAGATCAGTACCGCAGTGAGGCTCAGTCAGACACATCGTACCGGTCCACTCACCGGAAATCAGCCGGGTAAGGTACGTTTCTTTCTGCTCGTGGGTACCATGGGCTTCCAGAGTATTCATTGCGCCATGGCTCAGCCCGGGATACATCCCCCAGGACCAGTTGGATTCCCCCATCATTTCACTGAGCACCAGGCCCAGCGAAGCAGGGAGACCCTGGCCACCATGCTCAGCATCGCTGGACAGCGATGGCCAGCCACCTTCAACAAACTGTTGATAGGCGTCTTTAAATCCGGTGGGGGTTTTAACGCCTTCTGGTGTCCAGGTACAACCTTCTTCATCACCGACACGATTCAGCGGTGAAAGTACCTGTTCACAGAATTTGGCACCTTCCTCCAGGATGGCGTCCACCATATCCGGAGTGGCATCCTGACCTTGAGGGAGGTTTGCGTAATGTTCTTCATAGCCCAGAACTTCATTACGGACAAAGCGGATATCTCGCAGGGGGGCTTTATATTCTGGCATGATGCATCCTCGATATTCTTTTACTTATGGATAAAGATGAGTATAGCACGATTCAAACAACTGTTTGAAACTTACGTTTAGACAGAATAAATGTCAATACATGACAGCAAAAGTTATTACGAGTGAATTCAAGTCAATCAAGCCAATGGTGAAATATCCAGATACCCGGCAACCTGACTGGCACTGGTCTCCTCAAGAAAGGGCACCACACCAAGACAGGGTGCTGGAATCAGACTTTTCAGGGTGTCCAGATTGTCATCATAACGGCTCATATCAGGATCCACCTGATTCGCCACCCAGCCTGCCAGCCTGACACCATCACGGAGAATGGCTTCAACGGTAAGCAAGGCATGGCTGATACAGCCCAGTTTCATGCCAACCACCAGAATAGCAGGAGTATTCAACGCTTTTGCCAGTCCGCTGATCATCTCCCGTGAGTTCAGGGGGACCCGCCAGCCACCAGCGCCTTCGATAAGAGCCAGATCATTTTTTTGCATCAAGGCTCCGCGGCTGTAGCCCACAAGTCGATCCAGGGTCATACGCACACCGGCTTCCTGTGCCGCAATATGGGGGGCAATGGCAGGTGCCAGAGCCAGGGGGTTTATCTGTTCGTAAGGTAGAACAAGCGTCATGGCTTCCATCAATGCCAATGCATCGTCATTTCTCAGGCCGTTTTCAGTGTGCTGACATCCTGCAGACACCGGTTTTAAGGCCAGCGTCGTTAACCCTGTTAAGCGCGCTGCCTCAAGCAGTCCACAGGTGACGACGGTTTTCCCGGCATCCGTATCCGTACCGGTGACAAAATAAGTTTTTCCCATTTTCTACTCTTCACACACTGGCTTCTGCAAGACGCCGTAAAGGACCTGATAGGTCAAAGGCAATCCTTCAGGCTGTCGTATTTGTTCATAAGCCTGTTGCAAGGCTTCAAGCTTCCGTCGGGTCACCAGGCCACCTTTATCCGCCAATACGGTGTTTACCCCCAGAGCCTTTAAACTGCGCAACAGGGAGATCACATCGGGATAGAACAGTGTTTCAGGCTTCAGTGAGAACGCCTGGCAAACCAGATCACTGGCGTTCATACGCTGTTTCTGAGTATCAAAACTGTCAAAGCGGTTAACCCGATTATTTTCCCCCACCAGACACCATGCATTATCCAGCTCTGCCAAGCTGCCTTCAGCCAGGGTAGAAAAGACAAAAGTCCCACCAGGCTTCAGTACTCTGCTCACCTCACCAAGCACCTGCTCGAAGTCGCACCATTGAATAGCCAGGCTGGAATAGATCAGATCCACAGCACCGGACTGCAAGGGCATGGACTCAATATCACCAGAGCACCAGTCAACCCGGGGATGGCTGGTATTGTGCCGGGCAAATTGCAGCATCCCCATGGCCAGGTCCATACCGATGACCACGGCATTGTCATATCGTTCAGCCAGCGTCATTGTGTGCAAACCGGTTCCGGTACCCAGGTCAAGAATACGGTGGGAGTGTAATGCTTTTGAGCCTGGCTGCTCTGAGCTGAGTCGGGCCGGTAAGCCCTGCATTGTCCGGGCAGCGACCCGCTTCTGTAATATGGCCGCCTGATCATAACTGTCAGCAGCCCGACTGAAGTTTTCAGCGATACGCTGCTTTACCCGAGCGTTTGCCCGGTCTGTTGTCACGCTAATAGCAGAGGAGGCAGGCCGAAGATCTGCCAGGCCACCGGCAACCTCATTATGGACAGGGATCGAACTCATGTTCCGACATCCCCGCTGGACAGCCGCCGCACCTCACTGATAACCGGCTCGGGGTCATCCATAAAGAAACAATGCCCTCCATCAAGCACCTGAACCCGATGCTTGGCAAACGCCTGCTCAATGGCATCAGCTGCCTCCACCGGAACAAGGGCATCGTCTTTACCAAACAGATGAGTCACCGGGCAGCGAATATCACCAAATACGGAACGAAGATCACTCTTGCCCAGTATGCCCAGCAGGCTTAGCAGGGTGCTGTCTTCGGCCTGATGATCAAGGTCAGCATCAGACAGTAGTGCCTGCAGGGCTTTCGATAGCTCTTTCCGCCGTGGACTGCCGGAGCTGCACAGCAGAACAAACTGTTGCAGCGTCTTGTCACGGGACTGGGACATGCCTTGATAAAAACTGGCAAACAGCGTCGGATCCATTGCCTGCTGCCAGCTGTCATTCTGCACAAAACAGACATTCGCCCCCAGGTTAACGACAGCGGCCACATTATCCGGATACCGGCTGGCATACAGCGTTGCCAGCATTCCGCCTAGCGACCATCCCACCAGCACCGCAGGCTTCTCAAACAGCTGGTGATCCAGATACGTCAGCAATGAGTTCCAGTCATGACTTGTTTTGTACGCTTGTGACTCACGCACCAGGCCAGGCAACTCGACAATGGAAACCCGGCGATGGTCAACATCCAGGGCGTCCGCCAGTGACGCCATGGCACCGGCTGGCATGGCCCAGCCACTGATTAAAACGATCGGGTATTTACTCATCAGGACAACACTCCTGTCATCGATAACGATGCGGTGGCAGGTTGATCAGAAACGTCTGCAACACCTGTCGACTGTGCAGCCATTTTAAGCGCATCCAACAGGCGATCAACATGATGTAACTCATGGGATGCACTGAAGGTAATACGTAATCGGGAAGATCCTTCAGGCACCGTCGGAGGACGGATTGCCGTGACCAGTATCCCCTGCTCAGACAACCGGCGGCTTATGGCCACCGCCCGTCTTGCACAACCAACCAGCAACGGTTGTATCGGTGTTGATGACGGCATCAGAGGCAACCCCAGCTGCTCACAACCGGACCTGAAATAGTGAACCAGTGTCTGCAAATGTTCCCTGCGCCACTGTTGTTCCCGTAGCAGCTTCAGGCTGGTCAGGGTCGCCGACGCCACCGCCGGTGGCATGGACGTGGTATAGATATAAGTCCGGGCAAATTGAATAAGCGTCTCAATCAAAGCGTCACTGCCCGCCACAAATGCACCATAAGTTCCAAACGCTTTGCCCAATGTCCCCACCAGCACCGGCAGATGTTTCTGGTTCAAGCCATAGGCCTCGGCAACACCACCGCCATTTGCTCCCAGGCAACCAAAACCGTGGGCATCGTCCACCATCAGCCAGGCCTGGTGTTGCTCAGCAAGATCCGACAGCGCCTTTACCGGCGCAACATCGCCATCCATGCTGAACACGCCATCCGTTACGATCAATTTGCGTCGGGCACGGGTTTTCTGAAGTCGGTTAGTGAGGTTATCCACATCATTATGCAGGTAACGCTGGAACCGGGCACCAGACAACCGTCCGGCATCCAGTAATGAGGCATGGTTCAGGCGATCCTGAAACACCGCATCCTGCCTGCCCAACAAGGCACTGATCACGCCCAGGTTAGCCATATAGCCATTGGCAAACAGCAGCACACGCTCTCTGCCGGTAAATTCCGCAAGCGCTTCTTCCAGCTGATGATGTGCCCGGCTGTGCCCCACCACCAGATGGGAAGCACCGCCACCCAGCCCATAGTGATCCGTTGCCTGTCGAAAGCTTGCGATAACATCGGGATGGTTTGCCAGGCCGAGGTAATCATTGCTGCAGAAGGCAAGACAGTGCTGGCCATTGATAATGACCTCAGGCTCCTGGGGCGAGTCCAGGGTTTGACGACGGCGATAGAGGCCAGCGGCATGGCGGGCCTCAAGCTCCTGTTCCAGATTGAAGCTCATCAGCCATGACCAGCCATGTTTCGATCCGACTGGCTGGCCATGGCATCGTAGTAATGCTCATTGCTTTTTTCAGCGTCGTACATTGCTTTAATCGGGCACTGCTCAGGAGGCTGTACCGCGGATTGCTCACCCCAATCATGCCCTTTATTGATGCCGAGCTTGGCAAACAGCTGCCGGTCCTTATTCGCCTCAGGGTTCGCGGTGGTCAGCAGTTTATCACCAAGGAAAATTGAGTTGGCTCCCGCCAGAAAGGCCAACGCCTGAAGCTCATCACTCATCTGCTCACGCCCGGCCGACAGACGAATGTTGGACGCTGGCATCATAATTTTGGCCACGGCGATGGTACGGACAAAATCAATACCATCCACCGCCTCAGCGTCTGCCAATGGCGTGCCAGCGACTTTCACCAGCATATTGATAGGCACACTCTCCGGATGCTTCGGCATATTGGCCAGCTGAACCAGCATCCCGGCACGATCGCGCTCGTTTTCACCCAGACCCACAATGCCACCACTGCAGACATTCATCCCCGCCTCCCGGACAAACGCCAGAGTGTTCAGCCGGTCAGCATAAGTTCGGGTGGTAATGATGTTGCCATAGAACTCTGGCGAGGTATCCAGATTGTGGTTGTAGTAATCCAGTCCTGCCCCGGCCAGCTCCGTAGCCTGATCCTCACTCAGCATGCCCAGGGTCATGCAGGACTCAAGACCCAGTGCTTTCACCCCCTTAATCATTTCAATAATGTAAGGCATGTCCCTGGCGGGAGGATTTTTCCAGGCCGCCCCCATGCAGAAGCGGGTAGCACCGGAAGCCTTGGCGCTTCTGGCCTCCTCCAGTACCTTCTGCACCTCCATCAATTTTTCTTTTTCCAGACCGGTATTGTAGTGACCACTCTGGGGGCAATACTTGCAGTCCTCCGGACAGGCACCCGTCTTGATCGACAGTAATGTGCTAACTTGCACCTGGTTTGGATCAAAATGTTCTCTGTGAGCCAGCTGGGCCTGAAAGATCAGATCATTGAACGGCTGTTGGAAAAGTGCCTCTACTTCTGACAGCGTCCAGTCATGACGAACGACACTGTGGCCAAAAGAGCTGGAGGAATTTTCTGCTGGAGCTGAACTGGTATTGGACATGACATCCTCTGGGGGAGGGAACACCGATCACGGAAGGGAAGAAAACCCTTGTTAACGGAGACCTGGGATTCATTGTTTGAGTTAACAACCATGAAAATGAAATTACCAATCACTAGAACGACATTTTCACAATAAAGATGCAAAAGATGATAACGGAATTACTGCCACCGTCAATCTATGAAATTATTTAAGGTTTACAACTGGTCTAATTTTAAACAACAAGTACAGATCAAATGCATTCTTTGCCGGGGCCATACCACACTTGCCCAACCGCTTTGCCGATTATGCCTGGCAACATGCCCGGTTCCATTGTGCTTTTGCTCATGCTGCGGCTTGCCCATTCAAGACAGTGACACGGGCATTTGTGGCCAGTGCCTGAAGCAACCGCCCTTATTTGACCACTGTCTTTCACCATTTCTGTACCAGTTTCCCGTCAACCGGATATTACAAATGGTGAAATACCAGTCCAGGCTGGAACTGATAAAGCCAATGGCCGCATCACTGGCTGAATGGTTGCTGGACTATTACCTTGATGATCAGTGGCCGGAAATCATATTGCCGGTACCACTGCACCGCAAACGGTTGCGGGAAAGAGGTTATGACCAGACGCTCCTGCTGACCAAAGCCCTGAAGAAGCTGCTCAGTGTCAGAGAGCTGGACATTGAACAACAGTTGATCAAAAGAACCATCCACTCAGTGCCGCAGCAAAGCCTGGATGCCACCGCCCGACAAAAAAACATTCGCAACGCATTCACTTTAAACGGCACACCGCCGTGGCACCACGTTGCCCTAGTGGACGATGTGGTAACCACGGGTGCCACCGTCAATGAAATCACCCGACTATTGAAAAAAAGTGGTGTTAAACGCGTGGATATATGGAGTGTTGCCAGAACACCGGAGAGCTGATGATTATTGAAGCTGCTCCCGGACAGCCTCCAGGAACTGCATTCAGGGTAATTATCCACATTAATTTCAAAGCAGAATTCCACCCGGCGTCAGTGGCCAGTCTTTACTATTGGTTATAGAATCCCCTCCACAGAACTCAGACTCCTTCGGAGGCCCGCATGAACACGCCTACTCAACATCCATACGACCAGCTGACGCCTGACCGGGCACTGGACGCCGTTGAGAGCGCAGGATTTCTGAGCGATGCCCGCATTATGGCCCTGAACAGCTATGAAAACCGGGTTTACCAGGTCGGCATTGAGGACAGTGAACCCCTGATTGCAAAATTCTACCGCCCCGAACGCTGGTCAAAAGATCAGATTCAGGAGGAACATCAGTTCACCCTGGATCTCCAAGCGATGGAATTACCGGTGGTCGCCCCGATGGCTGACGAAAAAGGCAACACACTGCATGAGTTTGAAGGCTTTCTGTTTGCCCTGTTTCCCCGTCAGGGCGGCCATGCACCGGAACTGGATAATCTGGATAACCTGCTGACCCTTGGCCGCACCCTGGGACGCATGCACAAGCTGGGATCAGCCAGCGACTTCCAACACCGCCCGGCGATCAGCTTGCAGCGATACGGCATCGATAATGTTGAATACCTGCTGGCAAACGACTTTATTCCCGCTTCTCTTCTGGAAGCCTACCAGACCCTGACCCGGGACCTGCTCCATCGCCTGGAACTGATGACGCAACAGCATACGTGGCAATCCATTCGGGTCCACGGTGATTGCCACAGCGGCAATATTCTCTGGCGGAATGAGGCACCACACTTTGTTGACTTTGACGATACCTGTATGGCTCCGGCGATTCAGGATCTGTGGATGCTGTTATCCGGAGACCGCCAAGAGCAGACCCTGCAAATGGCCGAGATTCTGGAAGGTTACACAGAGTTTATGGATTTCAGCCCTTCTGAGCTGAACCTGGTGGAATATTTTCGTACCCTGCGACTGATCAATTACAGCGGCTGGCTGGCCAAGCGCTGGGATGATCCCGCCTTTCCCATGGCATTCACCTGGTTTAATACCGAACGGTACTGGGCAGAGCATATTCTGGAATTGCGGGAACAACTGGCAGCCCTGGACGAGCCACCACTGTCCGTCTTTGGACAGGTTTAGGAATTGTCCCGAAATAATTTCGGCATTTTAAACTCGATCTCCGTTCATCCTGAGTGCTGAGCTTGTCGAAGCATCGAAGGGTGATTGGCACAATGCATGAGGCCGGAGTTCACGCCCTTCGACAGGCTCAGGACGAACGCAGTTTTGAAGCTCAGCAATGTGCACATTATTCCGGGACAATTCCTCAGGGTTATCACACAGCACACCAGGGAGACTGTTTTCTTCCTTCGTGCTCTTTGTGCCTTTGTGGTTAAAACATCAGTCTTCCTCAAACCGGTAAGCATCCGGTGCCAGGTTCTCAAAGCGGGTGAACTGGCCAATAAACGCCAGTCGGCAAGTACCGATGGGACCATTACGCTGCTTACCGATAATGATTTCAGCAACCCCTTTGTACTCGGTATCCGGGTTATACACCTCGTCCCGGTAGATAAACATGATCACGTCGGCGTCCTGCTCGATGGCGCCGGATTCACGCAGGTCGGAGTTGACCGGGCGCTTATTGGGTCGCTGCTCAAGAGAACGGTTCAACTGCGACAGGGCAATAACAGGAACATTGAACTCCTTGGCAATGGCTTTCAACGATCGGGAGATTTCCGAAATCTCGTTGGTTCGCCCCTCACCAAAACCGGGAATCTGCATCAACTGCAGGTAGTCAATCATGATCAGGCCCAGGTCACCGTGTTCCCGCACCACCCGGCGAACCCGTGAGCGCATTTCCGAGGGGCTGATCCCCGCCGTATCATCAATAAACAACTTCTTGTCTTTAATGCGCTCAACCGCTGACAACAGTTTTGGCCAGTCTTCTTCTTCCAGCTGTCCACTTCTTACCTTGGACTGGTTGATCCTGCCCAGAGAAGAGAGCATACGCATCATCAGCTGCTCACTTGGCATCTCCAGGCTGAATACCATGACGCCCTTCTCACTGTTCAGCAGGGCGTTTTCCACCAGGTTCATGGCAAACGTGGTCTTACCCATGGAGGGACGGGCAGCCACAATCACCATATCAGAAGGCTGGAGACCAGAGGTCATCTCATCCAGATCCTTAAAGCCGGTGGTGGTACCGGTAATGGCGTTACCGGCATTAAACATCTCATCAATTTTCTTGACGGTGTTTTCAAGAATCTCCCGCACCCCCATCGGGCCACCGGTGTTCGGGCGCTCTTCGGCAATATTGAACACCAGCCGTTCGGCTTCATCGAGAATCGCCTGACTGTCTTTCCCTTCGGGATTATAGGCACTGTCCGCAATCTTCTGGCCGGTATTGATCAACTTACGCAGTACGGAACGCTCAAAGATAATCTCCGCGTAGGCACGAATATTCGCCACACTGGGCACACTGCCCGCCAGCTCCGCCAGATAAACCAGCCCGCCCACTTCATCCAGCTCACCCCGGTTTTCCAGAATCTCGGCAACCGTCAGAGGGTCAAAAGGCTTGCTCTCATTGCTCAGTGTACTGATGGATGCATAGATTCGCCGGTGCCCCGGATTGTAGAAGTCATCCGACGTCAGCTTATCCACCACCCGGTCCAGGGCCTGGTTATCCAGCATCAGCCCGCCGAGTACGGACTGCTCCGCTTCGATGGAGTGAGGGGGTGTTTTAATGGCAACCGTGGCTTCATCGATGGGAAGCTCCAGCTCACGGGGACGTACATCCAGCATAGTGACGATCTGAGAAAAAAGATTAAATGATGATACGAATTCAGGAGGTAAAAATACAGCGACATTATCTTTTATGATCCTGTTCTTAAAATTTACTTACGTACTAATTCCCAGCCTGTCTGAAATCCCAGCTTAAGAACCCGACGGAAGTGATCTTTGCCAAAACACTCCTCGATAAGATAAGACTTACCCACCTGGCACCATCCAGCAGTAGCAGAGGTTTCCGCTTTTGCTGCTTTTTCCAGTTCAATGAAAGCCTGTCAAACGTTGATGTGAAGCATGTTTTTCAAATACACACTCCATATAATGTGAAACTCTTGTCATAGAATGGAAGCAGGCGTGTCTTTCTACAACTATTGGGGCAAAGCAGGTAATCAATCGGAAAATGATAATGCTGGTTATCATTTGCTGGCCTATCACTGTCTGGATGTTGCTGCGGTTGGCCGTTTGCTACTGGATCCAGAGAAAACGCTATGCCAATCACTGGCCAGGCGACTGGAAGTAGAGCCAGGCTGGTTACAGCGATGGTTCACATTTTGTCTGATGTTGCATGATGTCGGTAAATTTGCCCGCAGCTTTCAGAATAAAGTGACAGGACTTTCTTCAGAACTGGTGTCTGAAGTTACAGGTTTAAAAGATATTCGTCATGATTCTCTGGGCTTTGCGCTCTGGGCAAAGGAGTTGAGTCAACAGATACCTGACATTGTTCCACCCGGAAAAACGCAACGTTTAGTGCACCCCTGGCTGGAAATTGTTTGCGGTCATCATGGTAAACCACCACAGGGAGTGGGAGCAGTTAAGACGGCTCTTGTTCCTGAGGAAGATATTCCAGCTGCAGAAGCTTTTTTGAGAGAGATCGCCAAACACTGGTTGCCTGATCTGACACCACTGAGCTCTATCAATAAAAAAAGGTTTAAGAACACTTCATGGCAATTGGCAGGTATCGCCGTTTTGGCTGACTGGCTTGGTTCTGACCAGAGCATTTTTCAATATAAAAGTGACATCCAGCCTTTGCCCGGATACTGGGAACAAACAGCACTTTTAAAGGCTAAAGAAGTTTTGTCAAAGAGCGAGTTTGAACCTAAAACAATCAACCCATTCTCGTCTATTAAAGATCAGTTCGATTTTATTCTACAGCCCACACCCCTGCAGCAGTTTGCTCAAACCATTGATATTCCCCAGAGCCCACAGCTATTTATTCTGGAAGATGTGACCGGAGCAGGAAAAACCGAAGCAGCCATGGTATTGGTGCATCGGTTGTTGAGCCAGGGATTGGCAGAAGGGCTGTATGTTGGTTTGCCAACGATGGCGACAGCTAATGGCATGTATAACCGGTTAAAAGACAGTTATCGCTCTTTGTTTCAGGAAAAACCCAAACCTTCTCTGGTATTGGCTCACGGAGCCAGTCAGTTGTCAGAGCATTTTCAGGAATCGATTCAGCTGGTAGAGCAGGAGAATGACCAACGTTATGCTGTGGATGATCAGAGTGCCAGTGCCTATTGCAACCAATGGCTGGCAGATAGTCGTAAGAAAGCATTATTAGCGGATGTTGGTGTTGGAACCATTGATCAGGTTTTGCTTGCCGTATTACCTGCACGACATCAGTCGCTCAGAATGCTGGGATTAGAAGGTAAAGTGCTGCTTCTTGATGAAGTACATGCCTACGACTCCTATATGCGAGAATTACTGGCTGCATTGCTGCAAGCTCATGCCTCTCAGGGTGGTAGCGTTATTTTACTGTCGGCTACATTACCCCATCAATTTCGCAAGGAACTACTGGATGCTTATCTCAAAGGGCGGGGGCTGGAGCTGCAAAGTCTGCCTGCTACTAAAGATTACCCGTTAGTCAGTCAGGCATGTGATCAGGGGTTTGCTGAAAAACAACTTCCCACTCGTGACAGTGTTAAACGACAAGTTAAGGTTAAAAGCCTGAATGATCCTGCTCAAGCCATTGACTTAATTATCAGGTCTGTCGAACAAGGCTGCTGTATTTGCTGGATTCGCAATACCATCAAGGATGCCAGGTCGGCATGGCAGCAGCTTCAGGATGACTCCCGAATCGACTCTGCCAAACTCACTCTGTTCCATAGTCGTTTTTCCATGATTGACCGGCAAACAATTGAAGAGGATGTATTAAACAGGTTTGGCAAAAAATCTGGCTCAGAACAAAGAACCGGTCAGATATTAATTGCCACTCAGGTAGTAGAGCAAAGCCTGGATCTGGATTTTGATATGATGATTTCGGATCTAGCTCCTATGGATTTGCTGATTCAGCGGGCAGGCCGACTTCAGCGCCATAATAGGGATGTTGCAGGCAATCCACTGAACAATGACCAGCCAGATCAGCGTTTAACCCCTTGCTTTTATCTTCTTACGCCTGACCCGCAACAAGTTCATAGCGACCAGTGGCTCAGGTCAATATTGCCCGGAACTCAGGGGGTTTATTCCCATGTAGGGCAGTTGTGGTTGACTGCCCGGCTGTTATTGGAAAAACAGGGGTTTGCCATGCCAGAAGACGCCCGGGATTTAATTGAGGGGGTTTATGGTGTCAAAGCGCAAACAGAGATTCCCGAGCAACTGCAACAAGCCAGCGATGATGCCCTTGCCAAAGATAATGCCCGTAAAAATATGGGCGAATTTAATTGCCTGAAGCTTGAGGCAGGCTACAGCTGGAAAAGTGGTGGCCCAGCCAATGGTTGGGATGAAGACACCCATATACCTACCCGGCTTAATGCAGTCGAAACCGAAGCAATCGTACTGGCCGTGCCTGATGGCGATGGGCATTTACAGCCTTTGGCAAATAGCGGCAACCCAAAGCATTTTTGGCGATTGAGTCAGCTTCAGTTGCCTATTCATGAGTGGGAGAAAGCCAACCTGCTCATTCCAGATTGCTGGTCAGAGGAAATAGAACGAATAAAACAAAAGTACTCTTGCTTAAAGTACGTTCAAATATTGCCACTTGTGGCTGAAACAGAACATCTGTATCAGGCACAATGTGGGTGGGATCTGGATAGAAAACCCTGCTGAGGCAGGGAACTGAAACTTGTCTCTTTATTCTTGAGGGTTTACAAAGGCTTTTAAAATGAATCTAGTTACAGATAGATGGCTGCCTGTTACTCGGCAAGACGGCAGTCAGTGTAAAATTGCCCCCTGGCAAATTGCCGAAACTGATAATCCGGTGGTTGAAGTCAACGCTCCACGAACTGATTTCCAGGGAGCATTGTACCAATTCTTGATTGGTCTGTTACAAACCACCTTTGCCCCGGAGGATGATGAACAGTGGTTTGAGTTTTGGGAAGAGTTACCCTCCGAACCCAGCTTGCAGCAAGCCTTTATTTCTGTTCAATCAGCGTTTGAACTGGTCAGTGACGGCCCTGCATTTTTGCAAGACTTTGATCTGCCAGAAGCTGAACGAAAATCGATGTCTGCCCTGTTAATTGAAGCGCCAGGCGGTAAGACCCTCAAAGACAATCTTGATCATTTTATCAAAGGCGATACGGTCACTAGGGTGTGCGAAAGTTGCACAGCAACAGCATTGTTTGCTTTGCAAACAAACGCTCCTTCCGGAGGGGTTGGACATCGAGTTGGTTTAAGAGGTGGTGGGCCTTTAACTACACTGGTTTTGCCAGAAGCACCTACAGCAAGCCTGTGGCATAAACTTTGGCTGAATGTGTTAACCCGAGAAGACTATGAACCTGAGAGTCAAAATTTAGCTGACATCTTTCCCTGGCTCGAAAATACTCGTCTGTCCGAGAAATCGGGCCAAAGCACCCAGCCCGGTGATATTCACCCACTGCAAATGTATTGGGGAATGCCGCGAAGAATCCGCTTAATAAACAATAAAACCACAGGCAACTGCAGTTTATGTGGCGCTCAGGATGAGGCGTTATTCAACGCTTTCATGACTAAAAACTATGGCGTGAACTATGAAGGCCCCTGGCTACACCCTTTAACCCCTTACCGCAAAGATCCTAAAAACAAAAAGCCACCACTTAGCCTGAAAGGTCAGCAAGGTGGGTTGGGTTATCGTCATTGGTTAGGTTTATGCCTGACAGATGCCATTAATGGCGATGGTGCGGCGGAAGTGGTTCAGCGCTGGCAGGAAAGAGTGAACTATTTCCCGGAAATTGCAGAGGCTGGCATGAGGCTATGGTGTTTTGGCTTTGATATGGACAACATGAAAGCTCGCTGCTGGTACGAACATCAAATGCCTCTGATTAAAGTGGATGCAAATTACCGTGAGACCTTTATCGATTTGGTCAGCCAGTTGCTGACTGCGGCTAAGGATACTGTTTATGTATTAAGGACGCAGATAAAAGCAGCCTGGTTCAGTCGACCCAAAGATGCCAAAGGCGACATCAGCATGATTGATCAGACTTTCTGGCAAAAAACAGAAAGCGCATTTTACCGGCACCTGAATACACTGGCGATTTTGCCTGAGAGTACCTCTGTTTTACCAGCAAAGCTGGCTAAGCAATGGGTGGAGCTTCTAAGAAAAACGGCAACAGACCAGTTTGACTTCTGGGTGCTGGAAGGTGATATCGAAGACCGGGATATGAAAAGGATTATTGACAGTCGCAGGTTGCTGTCCAGCAAGCTGAAAACGCTCAAATCATTAAAACCTTTATGGCAACTTGCCAGTACTTGTGAAGAAGAACAGGCCAAACCGGAGGTAGCCTGATGAAAGACTATCGCAAACTCAGAGAGCAAGACCAGCCAGCCCTTTTGTCCTGGTGGGAGTCTCTGCAAAACGATCCGGGTGAACGGGCTCAACTGCGCAGAGTTTCCTGCAGTGATGATATTTTGCTCAGCTCAGCCTTTGCCCGGTTTTTACGACAAATGCCCGGTTATTGGGGAGTGAGGCCCGGCGAACGGGGAATTGGTTTAGCCGATGCCGCCATGGTAGCGGCTGTATTGGCAAGGGTTAAAGAACATAACAAAAGTCACCGTTTTGCTACCAGTCTCGCATTGCCAAAAGAGAAAGGCGGCAAAGCTGCAATGAGCGAATTGCGTTTTCAGCAGCTACAAAAAAGCCGTACTGAGCAAGAGTTCTTTACCCGAATTTGTCGGGCAGTGAATCTGCTCGAAGGCAAAGTCAACCTACTGTCACTGGCCGACAGCATTTTACACTGGCTGAACGAGTTTCGGTTTGCGCCAGCATCCCGCCCTCAAGACCGGTTAGCGGTGCTATGGGCTTCTGAATACTACGCCGTATTTAAAGACTGATTTTTTCTGTAAGGAGATAAACAAATGAACCGCTTTCTGCAACTGCACCTGCTGACTTCTTACCCTCCCGCGAACCTGAACCGGGATGATCTGGGACGACCCAAAACGGCCAAAATGAGCTATGTTGCGTTTAAGGGTTGAAGTGAAGAAATTCTAAAATTTTGTTGCCCAGTCGATCAGATGTTAGAGCATTGATGCCAGTTAAAGC